>JABMSE010000042.1 GCA_013204645.1 Candidatus Saganbacteria bacterium
CTGCGAAAAAAAATAAATTCTTCCTCTTTCTGGGGGTTGTAACGGTTCATGCGAGAAAAATAAATTCTTAGCAACAATTCAATAGACATCTAGGCAGCCAGAGACAAGTGCAAGAATTTATTTTCTCACCACCATAGTATGATTAAAAAAGTCCCCAAGTCTTCTATGATTTGGCTGTCTTAGAGTTAAAATCAACTCAACCGGCCCTAAGAGAGTCAAAAATGCCGACCGCTTAGCAGAAGTCCTAAAACTAATTGGCTTTTTGGAGGAAATATCTACTACCTTAAGTTTCATAATGCTTTTCCCAACACCGTGCCCTCCCCACCCATCCCGAGTAAGAAAATAAATATAACCTAAAAGAATAGGAGTAAATATAATTACCAGCATAAGTGCTAGTTCCAAATCTCTTATGGACAAACCAAAACCTACATCTAAGATAATTGCAAAAATAAGAATGATTAGCAAGGCAACGACATAGACACTGGCATCTATTAAATAGGCCAAAATTCTAGGCAAAAGAGAAACCGCATCTGGAAGTTTGCCTTCGACCATAAAAGAATGCAACCTATCTTTGAACACGAAACTTTTACCGGATAAGTTCATGCTTTAATTATACTATATAAATTTGACATCTTCTCTCCCAATTGCTATCTTATAAGCAACCGGATGTAATGATGAGAAACAAAAAAGCATTAGTAAAATATGCTGTCCCTAAACTACTGGAACTTGCCAGAGGCAATTCTAGGGGTGGTTTTGCCTGTGGAAGTGGGAATATTGCAGACGAAGATTGCACCAACGTTGGGGGTTCAGCTCAGCAAAATTGCAATTCTGGAACCAGCCCAGTCCTCTCTTGCAGTGGTGGTACCGGTGACTAAAACAACTGGAGGCGGGCTCATTCTGATCCCTCCTCTACTTTTTCCTTTTCCTCTTCTTTTTCTCTTTCCTTTCTTTCGGCAACTATCTGATCAAAAATCGGCTGAAAATCACCAAAGGCTTTATAAAGCACAATGAAATTGGGTTTTAAATCCTGGGCAGCTTGAAAAATGCGGTCGGCATCACGGGAAGCAAGCGCTGCGGCAAAAAGGGCAATCAACCTTTCTTCTTCTTGAATCCTGCTCCGAATAGCCTTTTCTTTTTCTTCATCAAAACCAAAAGCCACAAGGTCAATTTTTGTTTTAGCTACCCTACTCCAACTAGCCTGAAGATCTTTATATATACTCCGAAGGGCCTGCAAGTCTTTTTCGGCTAGCCGATCTTTGCCACGCAAAGAAACAAGAATTTGAGTGAGATTATCATCAAACTTTGTCATCGAATCCAGAAAATATTCAAAACCATTACGAGAGCGAAGCCGCTGCATAATTTGCCTAGCTTCGACCAATTTATAATTAGCGCCAGTTAAATCCCCAGCTTTAACATTACCTTCTGCACTAGCAATCAAACTTTTGGCTTGCGAAAAATCCTCTTTCCAAAATTTATCTGTGATGTTTACGCCATATTTAATTTCAAGGCTATAATATTTGGGGTAATATTTTTTCCACACTTTTCGCAAGCGCTCCATGGCTAATTCAGATGCCCGTGGTTTATGCAAACTGGTAAATACAACTGCTGGAACATAAACCATGTCCAGTTCTGCTGAGGACTTTAAAAAATTATGCTCTGGTGGCTTTTTAGCACAAGCAAAAAGAAAAAATATTTGGAAAGAGAGAAAAAGTATAACAATTTTTGTGGGAATTCTCACCTAAGAATTATAACGCATGTGTCAAGTTTTTTTCAATAATAAACCCGCACCCCAAAACAAGCCCAAACAAATAAAAACCCCAATTATCCCAGCAAGAGCAGTTGAAATCCCTTCATACGGCACAAGAGAAACCGAATAATCTGTCATAAGAGAGCTCCTCTCTATCCCCTTATCCATAAAACCCAAGTGCTCCGCAACTTTTTCAAGGCCATCTGGGTGAGCTGAAGCAAAAAAGGCAGCCAATATTACAATCAGAATCGAAAGCAAAAGCAACTTTTTCATTAGACTTTCTCCTTTGCCCCAAATAGTTTTCTGAACATATAGACCAAAGCCACAGTAATGGCTGCCTCGGCAATCCCAATTACAATATGAACCTTTAGCATTGAGGAAAGAACCGCTCCTAGAGCGAAGGTACCCGACAGTCCAATTTCAAATGAAGCAGCTAAGGCTGCCATAACCACCGAACACCAGGCTGCAGCCCCAATGCTTAGCCATTCCGGAATAAATCTCTTAAGACCAGCATAAATATAATAAGGTAGAAGTGCCCCAAAAAACGCCATATTAATAATGTTGGCTCCCATAACCAATAAGCCTCCATCCGCAAAGAACAAGGCCTGGACTACTAAAACAGCAGCAATCACCAGCACCCCAGCAAATGGCCCCAGCAACACTACTGCCAAAACCCCTCCAATTAAATGTCCGGATGTTCCATAGGCTATGGGAAAATTAAACATTTGCGCAGCAAAAACCAATGCTGCCACCATCCCCATTTTATAAATTTTCTGCTCTCCAAATTTGGTTAAAATTCGACGGCTCTGGCCAGCTAAATTTTTTACTCCCTTACCTACTGCAGCAAATGCTTCCTGTGGTGCCAGAGCAGTTACAGATTCTTTCACCTTTGCCATGGAGTAAGCCAGAACGGCCACAGCTGCTCCCAGCATCCCAATTGAAATTTTTGGATCAAGGAAACCATCGGGAATATGCATTCTACTTTAGCTCCTTCCCGGTCGAAGTCATGGCCAGTTGGCCATGCTTAACACCCTTTGTGCTTATTAAGCGCTCGGAAATGAATTTCACATCCTTGCTCTTCCCCCGCAGGACCAAAACCTCCAAACAATTGTGGGCATCTAGATGAATATGGATGGTTGAAATAATGCTTTTAAAGTGGTGATGCTGCAGCTCGGTTAATTTGTCTGACAAATCGTGAACATGATGGTCATAAATTAAAGTAACGGTACCAACAACCTCACCGGCAACAACCTCCCATTCTTTTTGGACCAAATGTTCTCGGATTAGATCCCTTACTGCTTCCGATCGATTGGGATACCCCTTTTGCTCAATGAGTTTATCAAACTTAGAAAGCAGCACTGGGTCCATTGAAATACCAAATCTTGTTACTTTTTCTTTTTTCATGGTAGCACTAATAATAGAATGGTAACACCACTTAGGCTGGCTGTCAACTGGAAAGTGTAGGTGTTCAAATATCGTAAATCAGAGCATATCTTTTGCGCAGGCGGTCTTACTTATATAACCTCGCGGGTACCTGTGGGGAAGGCAGTAGCGAGCAGTCGTCCAGACTGTGAAGCGTGGGGAGGGGTGTTTTGAGAGCGCCGAGCAAAACGATATGCTCTGATTTATTTTATAAAACCTAACATTGGGAGTTTTTGGTGTTGCTTTTGGCTAAAAATCCGCTATAATTTAGCACAAAAGGAGGTGAAAGATGAGTTTAGTCAACATATTATATGTAGCATCTCTGATTCTTGAAGTTGCAGCTTTAATCCTAGGTGTTATGCTAGCCACAAAGAAGAAGAAAGCTTATGGTTGGTGTATCGCTCTAGCCTTTGCTCTGTGGTTAATCTATGACTACGTAAAATTCTCTGGCACTCTGAATCTCTCCTTAGATATCCTCTCTATCATCTTCTTTGTTGCCGTAATCTCTATTACTTGGGCACTTTGGAAGATTTACCAGGAAAGCTAAAAAAAAGGTGCCCGGCACTAGTTGCCTGGCACCTTTTCTCCTCACGATACAACCGGAAAAGTAGTATAGGCTACCGGCATAACATAAGTTTTTGGATTAGCCGGCAACCATTTTTCGGCAATTGAATAGGCTTCCGCAAAAGAATCTGCCGGGGTAATCTTCATGCTTTTCACAATATCTTTGGGTAGCTTAGTAACCCATATTATCTTGTATTTCTCCGACTTCCAAAAAGTTGCAAAAACCGTATGGCCCGGAATAGTAAAGCGCTGGTCTAGCTCTTTATGGATAGCCTCGCCGGATCCAAACTTAATATATTTCTCATACATCTCTGAGGGAAATCCCTCCGACGCTTCTGCTAACAAGATCATCACTCCCCCATCTTTCAATGCAAAATGGGCATTCTCCATTGCTTTGTGGGATTGAACATAATTAATGTCCATTCCCCCTCCCCCAGAGGATGCCACAATTAAATCTGCTTTTTGCTCAATCCTAACCATGGCGTATTCATTGATAAACTGGCAACCCGCCCGATGCGCAGCAATTAAATCTCCCGCAAAAACACCACACAATTCTTTGTTTTCATTTAGAACCGTGTTCAGAATAAAATCCGGTTTAAACAGCTGGGCGGCTTCTTCCATATCCAGCGAAAGTGGATTGTCATCTAAAGCTGCCGTAGTACTTTTTGGATTCATGGAAAGGCGGTGATTGGTTTGGATACTCTCATACCCACAAATACCCGGAAGAACAGATTTTCTCCCCCCACCAAAGCCGGCAAAGTAATGATAGGTAATACTTCCGGTTAAAATCTTGCGGTCAGCCTCATAAACTTTCTTGTTAACCTTAACCGGGGTTCCACGGGAGGTTGTACCTAAATCAATCAGCTGCGATTCATCCTTGCATTCATGATCATACATTTTGATGCGGGAAGCAATTTCGGAGCCTACAATCTTTTCTTGTTTTTCTCGGGTGTGGGGGGGATGGGTCCCAGTTGCAAAAACAATAAAAATATTTTCGTCTGGGATTCCAAGCTCATTTAGATGATTAACTAAGATGGGCAGAAAAACATCGGCTTTGGTAGCACGGGTGTAATCGGAAACAACAATAGCCACCTTTTCGCCTTTTTTTACAATTTTAGAAAGTGGTGGGCAATTAATTGGTTCTTTCAAGGCAGCAAAGATTACATTTGGGGGATCAGGAATTGGTTCCATGTGACGGCCAGAAAGCACACCGATTAAATCTTTCTCGGGAATACTTACAGCAATCTTGCCGGAGCCATATTTGAGATTAAAATTTTTCATTTAAAAAACAAAAAAAATGCGCCGCGAAGGAATCGAACCTTCAACC
>JABMSE010000043.1 GCA_013204645.1 Candidatus Saganbacteria bacterium
AAAAATTTTCTTTGACTCTGGGCTGGTTGCCAAAGTTTTGGCCAGCCGTTTGCATTCTGGAAAAGAAAGAACCGTTTCTGTGGTCTGCGAAGAACACGACTTTGAAGCAGATTTGCTTAATAAAAAACTAAAAAAGTGCATTCACCAAAAGCCAGCAGAGGCGCATCCTTTAGACGCAAAAAAAATGGAAGAAATTCCAGTTGAACCTTACGACCAACTAACAAAAGAGCTGCGGCTTTTTGTTTTTAGCACGCGCCGAGAAAAATATCTCTGCGTTTCTGGAGAAGAAGGAATGCGCGCGGTGGCACTGGCCGAAGAAATTGAAAGGCTGGCTACATGCTAACCGTTTTCTCCTTTCTGTTTTTGTTTTTAGTCATCACCCTAGTTCATGAATTCGGACATTTAGTCATGGCAAAGAGAGCTGGAATCCGAGTTTACGAATTTTCTATTGGCCTGGGACCGATAATTTTTCAAACCATACGGTCAAACACAAAATATTCTCTTCGCGCTATTCCTGTTGGCGGGTTTGTGCGCATTGCAGGTATGGGTGCTGACAAAGAAGATGCCTCCTGCCCTCCAGAGGAACAGTATCAATATAAAAGCCTTGGCAAAAATTTTATTCTATTGCTGCTGGCGCGGTCATGAATCTTTTGCTTGCTGCTTTAATCTTTTCTTTTGTCTTTATGTTTCACGGAGCGCCAGCTGGATTGTCAAATGAAGTGGCAAGCATTGTTCCCGGATCAGAAGCAGAAAAAATCGGGCTTCAAATTGGCGACAAAGTAACTGCAATTAATGGCAAAAAGATCGAGGCAATGGACAAGGCAATAAAATTAATTCACAGCAGCGGGAACAAGGCGCTTAGGTTGACATTGGAGCGCAATAATAAAAGTTTAGTCCTTAATGCTGTGCCACAGTATGATGAAAAACTAAAAGTCGGCTTAATTGGGTTTTCTCCAAAAATTATTTATGAGCGCTACAATCCGCTGCGGGCTCTCTGGGCAGGAATTGTGCAAACATTTTTAATGGGCACTATGATTCTCTACTTCTTTGGACAATTAATTGCTGGCAAGCTGGCCCCCTCTGGAATCGCCGGCCCTCTAGGGATTGCGCAGATCTCTGGCCAATATGCTTCGCGAGGATTTTTAGCGTTTGTTCAATTTTTGGCGTTTTTCAATATTAATGTTGCGATTTTAAATCTATTGCCTATTCCAGCCTTAGACGGGGGGAGATTGGTTTTTGTAATCTTGGAAGCGATTAGAAGAAAACCGATCAAAATAGAAACCGAAAATAAAGTTCATTATGCGGGGATAATTGTACTGCTAGCGCTGGTCGCTCTTTTTACAATAAATGATTTAATCAGAATCTTTACGGCAAATTAGCTTTTTCTCTCTGCCGCCAAAACAGTGTTTTTAAGCAACATGGCAATGGTCATGGGCCCTACCCCGCCTGGAACAGGGGTTATATATCCAGCTACTTTTTCTGCAGCAGAAAAATCAACATCCCCGCAAAGCTTGCCATTTTCATCCCTATTCATGCCCACATCTATGACCACAGCCCCCGGCTTAATCATGTCTGCTTTAATCATCTTTGCCCTGCCTATGGCTGCAACCAAGATGTCGGCCTCGCGGCAAACTGCGCCTAGGTTTTGGGTACGGGAGTGCGCAATGGTAATGGTGGCATGTTGGTGCATAAGCAAGGCTGCAATTGGCTTGCCTACAATATTGCTCCGCCCTACGACAACTGCTCGCTTGCCCTTAATTTCTATTCCTGTGGATAAGATTAGGTCCATTATTCCTTGGGGGGTACAAGGCACAAAGCCTGGTTCCTTGCCAATAACCAGCCTTCCCATACTCATTGTATGAAGTCCGTCTACATCTTTTTCTGGAGCAATAGAATCCAACAGCTTTCTTTCGTTTAAATGCTTAGGCAAAGGGAGTTGGATCATAAATCCATGCACATTTTTGTCTGCGTTGAGCTTTTTTATTAGATTTAAGGCTGTTTCCTCTCTAACATCCTTGTCTAGCCTTTGGACTTCAGAATTAATTCCAATTGCCTTACAAGCCTTTTCTTTAAACGAAACATAGGTTTGCGAGGCCGGGTTGTCTCCAATTAAGATAACTACCAGCTTAATTTGGATCCCTTTCTTCTTGAGCCCAGCAACTTTTTGCTTAAGCTCCTCTTTTATTGCTGCTGATCTTGCTTTTCCGTTAATAATTTGTCCCATAAGTTATCCACATCCTTATCCACAGC
>JABMSE010000044.1 GCA_013204645.1 Candidatus Saganbacteria bacterium
GCAGCAATAATCAAACTCAATTCCCTGGCCTATACGGTTGGGCCCACCACCCAAAACAATCACTTTCTTCTTATCCGTGGCCCGGCATTCATTTTTATCATCGTCATAGGTTGAATAAAAATAAGGCTTCATCGGGTTAAACTCACCACCGCAGGTATCAACTAATTTATAAACAGGAAGGATCCCCTTTTTCTTCCGATGATTATAAACCTCTACCTCATCTGACTGGGTTAAGTGTGCAATTTGCACATCGGAAAAACCCAGTTTTTTTGCTGCACGCAATAAATCATCCGGAATGGTTGAAAGCTTATGTTTGGCAACTTTTTCTTCCATTTCAACAATCTCGCGCATTTGATTGGTAAACCAGGGGTCAATTTTTGAGTGCTCAAAAACCTCCTCATTGGTCATGCCGTTTTTTAGGGCATAGCGCAGCCAAAAGAGACGGTCAGCATTGGGATAAATTAGTTTCTGTTTAACTAGTTCGCTGTCCCCCGAAAGCTCAAAAGGAACATCACGGCCGTCTGCACCCAATCCAAAACGTTTATATTCAAGAGAGCGGATTCCCTTTTGCAAAGCCTCTTTAAAATTCCTGCCAATTGACATGGCTTCCCCAACTGCTTTCATGGAAGTAGATAAAATTGGGTTAGCCTCAGGAAACTTTTCAAAAGTAAAACGACAAACCTTGAATACACAGTAATCAACTGTTGGTTCAAAAAAAGTGTACGTTTTACCGGTTACCTGATTTACAATTTCATCAAGACTTAAGCCCACCGCCAATTTTGCCGCAACCCGGGCGATCGGAAAACCGGTTGCCTTTGAGGCCAAAGCCGATGAACGTGAAACACGGGGATTAATTTCGATAATAACAATTTTTCCATTTTGAGGATTTACCGCAAACTGGATGTTGGTCCCCCCGCCGTTAATCCCCACCGCACGGATGATTTTTTTGCACCAATTCTCAAGATCAACAAATTCTTCGGTAGTTAAGGTTTGAGCCGGGGCAACTACAATTGAATCACCAGTATGAACACCCATCGGATCAATGTTTTCCATGGAAGTAACAATAATAACATTGTCTTTACAATCCCTGATAACCTCAAACTCAACTTCTTTCCATCCCAAAACAGATTGTTCAACTAAAACCTGTTTTAGAGGAGAAACATCGAGGGCATATTCCAGTGCCCCCTTTAATTCATCAAGATTGTAAACACAGGAGCCCCCCGCCCCACCCATGGTAAAAGCCGGCCGCAGAATAATTGGGAAACCAACTTTTTCTGCCAGGGCCAATCCTTCTTCAACCGAGGTAGCAATCCCTGACTCCGGCACGGCTAAGCCAATACTGGCCATGGTTTGCTTAAACTTATCACGGTCTTCAGCACGCTCAATTGAGTTGGCATCCGCACCAATGACTTCTACGCCATATTTCTGCAAAATTCCGGCACGCGACAAGAAAAAACCCATATTTAAACCATTCTGCCCACCCAGGGTTGGCAGTAGCGCATCTGGCCGCTCCTTAGCAATAACCCTTTCAATAAAATCTGCATCCAGGGGCTCAATATAGGTGTGGTCGGCCATTCCTGGATCAGTCATAATCGTTGCCGGATTGGAGTTAATTAAAACGGTTTCATACCCCTCCTCCCGCAAAGCTTTACAGGCTTGGGATCCCGAATAATCAAACTCGCAAGCCTGACCTATAACAATTGGACCGGAACTAATGATAAGAATTTTTTTGATATCGGTTCGTTTTGGCATTATTCACATCCTCCTTTTTATTATACGTACTGGTAGCCTTTATCTAATTTCCCGCGTTCGTCAATTGGAAAATAAAGGGTTCCCACATACATCCCGTCTTTTGTCGCAAACTTTTCAATCGTCTTATCATTAAGGTTTACATGCAATACTTCAACATTTTCCGGAACATATTCAATCCCAAAAGAATGGTTCTGCACCGAAATCTCTCCGCTGCCAGTTTTTGGGTCAACTACTGGCTGGTTTGCGCCATGATGGCCAACCTTCATGCGGTTAACCGTACAATTAAGCGCCAAAGCCAAAACACAAGCCCCGTTCTGTATACCATATATAGGCACCTTGCCAATCAGCTTTTTTACTTGATCAACTAAATCAGTTAATTTCGTAGGATCCCCTGGACCGCTTGAAATAACAACTTGATCAGGCTTCATTTTCAAAATATCAGCCGCATTTGTGTCGGCTGAAACAATTGCGGCATTGGGATACTTAGCCAGCGTACTATTATTAACCCCCAAATTTATAATCACCGTTTTAACATTTGAGATTTGGGGCTTAGCATATGTTTGGGATTTATCCGCCTTTGGCGCGGAAACCGGGGATTTCAAGGCTTCCGGCTCACAATAGGCTTTTGCTTTGGATACCAAAGCAGCAACATCAAAGGTTTTGGTTGAAACCACCCCACGCATCTCACCATTATCGCGGATGTGAACAGTTAAAGCCTGGGTATCAACCCCCTCAATACCAATAACCTTATTTTTCTTCATAAAATCACCAAAGGACCCTTTTGCCTGCCAATTGCTGTACAGCTTGCTGTATTCCTTAACAATTAAGGCTGCAGCATGGCCTTTATCGGATTCGTTTGATTCGTCGTTCACTCCCACATTCCCAACATGAGGATAGCCAATAGCAATAATTTTATTGGCATTGGCTGGATCGGTTATAATTTCTTGAAACCCCACCACCTGGGTATTAAAAATTACACCCCCACACGTTTCACCCTCAGCTCCAAACTGTGTACCATGAAATACGGTTCCATCTTCTAGTACTAAGATCGCTTTCATCCCTTCACCTCCAAGTTAATTTGGCCAAAAAAAATAGGCGCCGAGGAGCGCCTTTGCCTTACAGATTATATTATAGCAGAATTTAGTCCATCAATCAAGTTAGCTCATAAGCTGCCAGTATGCGCTCTGCGATATTGCGCATCGGTTTTCCCGAGTCCATGCTTTGATCCTGCATCTTGCGATAAGCTTCAGTAGGAAGTATATCAAACTGGGCAATCAAGATTTCTTTAGCCCGTTCAATAACCTTTCGGTCTTCAAGGACCATTTCTAGCTCGCGGATTTTTTTGCGCAATACCCAGTTTTCTCGACTAATTTGGCTCTTGGTCCGGGTGTCAGATATTTTATAAGTAGTTGCCCGCGCAAAGCCGTATCTTTTGACTAATCCTTTTTTAATAAGCGGAACAATTAATTGATTTAATCTGGCGCGGGTAATTTTTAAATACTTTAGAAGCCCAGCGGTTTTAAGCTGGGAATTTTTATTGAGTAGCTTTATTATTTCTGTCTGGCGATCACTTAACATAATGCTAATTATAGCATATCGTCAAGTAATCGTCAAATGGCAACGGTTACCTTGCTAAATCTTGCAAAATACCTTTAAGCTGGCGCAGCTTCTCGCCAAAGACACTAAAATCTCCCTGGCGCAAACCAGTTTGCGCTTGGTTGTAGATTTTGAGAGCCTGGTTAGCTAGCGCTTTTGTACTTAGGCCAAGCGAAGAAGTGGTTTGGACAGGAGTACGCGTGCTGGTGCTTACCCTACCAGAAAAGAGAGTAGAAAGAGCGCTACCCAAAGTTTCGGCCATTACCACATTCTTGGCATAAGAAACAATGACCCGTTTTAATTCGGGCAGCTCACCTGACGATGCCTCAAGATAAACCGGCTCAACTTAAAGGATGGATTGGTCAATTGGGATGGCCAAAAGATTTCCGCGAATTACGCTGGATCCTAGCTGACCCCACAATGTAAACTGCTGAGAAATTTCAGTTTGCTGGTCAATGCGGGCTTCAATCTGCATCGGACCATAAACCAGTTTTTCTTTGGGAAATTTGTAAACAATAAGTTTTCCGTAATTCGGCACATCTGACCTTCCTGCCATCCAAGCAATCATGTTGTCTTTATCATTGGGAGTAAAGGGAAGCATAAGCAGGAACTCTTCTTTCTTTTCCTCTGGAAGCCTCATTATAATATAGTAGGCATCCATGGTTTGCTCACTGCCGGCATAGATTTCTTTTGGGATATTCCAGAGGTCTTCCTGGTTATAAAAGACCTGCGGGCTCTGCATGTGAAAAGTCGCATATTTATTCGCTTGAATCATGAATAGATCGTAGGGATAGCGCAAATGTTTAACTAAATCTTCAGGCATCTCGGAAAACGATTTAAAAAGTTGGGGGTAAATCTTCTGATAAGTCTTAATAATCGGGTCCTTTTCATCAATCACGTAAAACGAAACATTCCCATTGTAGGCATCGACCACAATTTTTACTGAATTGCGGATATAGTTAAACTTGGTATAGCGTCCCCCCGATGGCTCCGAATAGGGATATAAATCAGAAAGCGTATAGGCATCTTGGATCCAAAGCATTCGTCCATTAGAGATCACCACATAGGGATCACGGTCATAACTTAAGAAAGGAGCAATCTTCCTAACCCGGGTGGCTATCGACCGCTCAAACATTACCCGACTGTTGGCAGTAATGTAATCAGTTAGTAGAATGCGCAAATCAGAAAACTTTATAGCAAAAGCCACGCGCCGTAAAAACGATCCAATCCCAACGCCACCCTTTCCCTGATAAGAGGCATAAACGTTTTTGTCTCCTTTTGGATAATCAAATTCTTTTTCCTTGGTATTAACAATTACATACCCATCGGTTTCTTCGCCATAGTAAATCTCCGGACGCTCAATCTTGAGATTGGTCTTTGTAACCGGGGGGATATCTTTAACGATTAATTCAGGTAACCCTTCGGGGGTTTCCTCATTAACGGGAGAAACACAAGCACCATAACCATGGGTAAAGATTACATGCTGGTTCACCCAGGTCTGGGCTTTGGGAGGCAGCTTTGAGGTTTTAAGTTCTCTGGCGGAAAGCATTACCTCCTGGTAAGAATTATCAATTGTATAGCGATCAACATCCACATCAAAAAAGTCATAATAGAGTCTAATACCCTGCAGCTGCCGATAGGTCTTAATCAGGGGCCGTGGGTCCCAAAGCCTGATATTGCTAATGGTTTGGGAATTCTGGCGGATATCACGCAAGGTTAAATTATCTTCGGCCGCAAACTTATTTTCGTCTACATTATCGATATTATAAGCCATTCGCGTATATTTGATGGCATTCTGAATATAAGGCGCTTCCATTGATATCTCATTGGGTTTAACCTGTAGGTTTTGGACAATAGCTGGGTAAATCCCTCCCATCACAATCGCCACAATTAGATAAGCCCCGACCCCGGCAATTGGCCAGCGGTAGTCTTTTTGAAAAATGTTAATTATAAAAAGTATTGCTACAACCACCAAAACAAAAATTTGAAGATTATAACCCAAGAGCTGGGCATTTACGTCGGTATAGCCGGCACCAAAAATCACTCCGCGGGCCGAATAAAGAATTTCCAAAGACCCCAGCCACAAACCCCAGGCAAAAATCAAAGAAAGCAGAGCTAAAATAATTGCTAGGTGAGCCTTAACCCCCTTGGTAAAATCCAACTTAAATCCCTGAAGAGAAACACCACCACCCATAAAATAAATCCACGCAACCGCCAACAAAGACACAGCCAAAGAAGAAAAAATAAACCCCTGCAGAAATCCTTGCAAAGGAAGATTAAAAACATAAAACCCAATATCTCTGCCAAAAATCGGATCGACTATCCCAAAGGAAACAGCATTTAATGCCTTTAGCACTACCTGCCACTGCGTAATTGCTGAAAAACCCATAAAAAGCGAAAAGAGAATTATGCCAACCCACCATAGCAAACTTGATCTCTTGGGAACTCCCTGCTTTGGCGTAACATTAACATAACCTTCCTCGTCACTTTTTGCTTCCTCGCCAAACATCTCACGAATCATCTTTTGTAAGTCTTTTGCTGGCTCGCGATTTTGATGCTTGGTATCTCGCGTAAGCCTCCTGGCCACAAAAATATTTATTGCAGCGATTAGAAAGAAGAGCAAACCAAAAGCAACACCAGTTAAAACCTTAGCCCATAGATTGGTCCAGAAAACCGAAGCAACATTTAAATTATCAAACCACAAAAAGGTGGGATAAAGGGAGACCAGAAATTGAAAAATTATCCAGCATAAAAGAATTATAATAATTGGCCAAACAAAACCAAACCGTCGCATAAGTTGTCCTCCCTTTTTAACGCAATCCGCTTACTTTAGCACAATCGATGGTTTGTTTCAAACTTCCTCTTGCATTTAACAGACTTTATGCTATGATATGAAAAATCTAAGAGAAAAGGAGGATAGAAATGGGAGCAATTGAAAAAAACGAAAGCATGCTGGATAGGTTTGTAAGAATCATAATCGGTGGCGTCCTTATGATATCTACAACCTTCATCGCAATGTCAGGACTCTTGCAGGCACTTCTTATCGTAATCGGACTCTATTTACTTTTTAGTGCATTAGCCGGCGCATGCTTTGTTTATAAATTCATGGGCAAGAAAACCTGCTAATTAGCTAGTTGGTTTATCTATTTATTTGTTAGTACGGGGTTTTTATCCCGTACTAACTTTATTTATGCAGTTTAAAATTATAAGCAAAATAACAATTACCTTTGTCTTCCTCATGGCTCTTTGGCTCCTGCTTACTTTTAGTTTCGACCCCTTCTCTTTATTGCTAGGTGCTATATTTTCTCTAGTAATCGCCATGGCAACCTATGATCTTTTTATTGAAAAGGGAGAGAAAATCCACCAAGGAATATTCCCTAGGTTTGAATTATTTGCCCTCTATATCCTGGTGCTTCTTTGGGAAATATATTTAGGCAGTTTTAACGTGGTCTATCGCATAATAACCATGAAAATAAATCCTGGGGTGGTAAAAATCAGGACCCGACTCAAATCAAGATTTGCCCGCGCACTGCTGGCAAATTCTATCACCCTAACACCAGGAACGGTTACCATCGACATGCAAGATGATTACCTATATATACACTGGCTGGTTGCCAAAACCACCAATCCTCATCAGGCCGCCCGCATGATAAAAGGAAATTACGAAGCCCAGCTTAGGAGGATATTTCATTGAACCCATTTCTGGCCATGACCTATATCCTATCGGCCACCTCATTTTTGTGCCTGATTAGAATAGTAAGAGGGCCAACCCACTTTGATAGGCTGATAGGCCTAAATCTGATGGTGCTAAATATCACGGCTATAATTTCCATTTTGGCCGTATATCTGAATCGTTACGTATATTTTGACGTTGCCCTGGTTTATGCCATCTTAGGTTTTGTCTCCGTCATTGCAATCTCAAAATATTTAACTGGAAGGGAACTGCATAAATGATAATAATCGCTTATTTCTTTTTTGGCTTGGGAATATTTTTTATGGTCTTTGGGGTTTTGGGGATACTGCGCTTCCCTGACCTCTATACCCGCATCCATCCAGCTGGCAAGGCTGGGACCGCCGGAGTTCTTTCGATTTTCATCGGCTTGATAATCTATTCAGGGTTCTCACCCCTTTCGCTGCGTATCATTCTTATTGCCCTATTTATTGTAATTACCAGTCCCCTTGCTTCCCATGCCATTACCCGGGCAGCCATTGAATCACGCATTAAACCGTGGAAAGCACCTGAAATAAAAAAATGATAATAGTTTTTTTGATAATTTTAGTAATTACTGCCTTAATTGCCATTGAGATGAAAGACTTACTAAATTCTGCCATAGTGCTGGCAGCCTTCAGCCTAGTACTTACCTTCCTTTTCTTTAGCTTACATGCCTTAGACATTGCCATTGCCGAAGCTGCCATTGGAGCCGGCGTTTCTACGGTTCTTTTTGTCGTTGCCATCAGTAAAACCAGGAGACATGAAGAATGAATAGGATATTAGCAGTCGTAATCCTCATAATACTCGGCTTTTTCTTGATAAGTCCTCTTAATTTAGATTTTGGCCACCCCCAACTGGGTGTTTCACAATACTATATTAACTACGGAGTAGTAGACACCGGCGCCTCAAACATGGTTACAGCTATTTATTTAAACTACCGCGCCTATGATACCTTAGGGGAGGCCACCGTATTTTTCGCTTCCGCCTTAGGTGTTTTTATGTTGCTCAGGCGTGAAGAAGAAAGGAACTCAGATGGATAAAACATCATCTATTGTAAAAATCTTTACCCGGAAATTATTTCCTTTTATTTTGCTCTTCGGCTGTTACCTCATTTCCTTTGGTCATCTTTCCCCAGGCGGGGGTTTCCAAGGGGGAGTAATTTTGGGGTCAGCCATAATCCTCTTAGGTCTAGTTGAGGGTGTAAAAGTCACCGAGAAAAGATTTGGGGAAGAATTTCTCTCTTTAACCAAAAATATCGGCATGTTATTCTTTATCTTGATAGGGTTTACGGGAATCGGTCTGGGATATTTCTTCCTATCCGATTTTCTTCCCCGAGGAGATGTTGGAAGCGTCCCCAATACCGGCCTCATCCTTTTTCTCAACCTAATCATTGGTTTTATGGTCGGAACCGGCATAGCTGTAATATTTTATCGGATTGTAAGACATGGGAGCGAAGAATAATGGGATTTAACGGGATCACTGTCGGCATTGTGGTTATACTAGTAGGCATCTACGGCATGATCACGAAAAAAAATATAATCAAAATGATCATGTCTCTTTACATCATGAATTCGGGTGTTATCTTGCTTTTTATAAGTATTGGATATATCGAGGGGGCAGAGGCAGCGATCTTTGAAAACACCCAAAAGCTCATGGTTGACCCCCTACCGCAAGCCATAATGCTCACTACTTTAGTCATTGGACTGGGGATAACTGCCCTAGCCCTGGCTATGGCTATAAAAATTTACGATAAATATAAAACTCTAAATACAACGGAGCTATTGGAAAAATAAAATGACCCATGCACTCATATTAATAATAGTTATTCCCCTCTTGGGCGCCTTCCTAACCCATTTAACTAAATACACCAAATTAAGAAGAGGGGCAGAAATAGTTTCAGTTGCCAGCATCGTTTTTGCCCTGGTTCTGTTGTTGCCTATGGCAAAAACTATCTTGGCAGGCAAAACTATTCAATATAATCTGGGTGGCTGGCCCCCTCCTATTGGCATAACCTTAACCATGGATGGATTAAGTTTCTTCTTTTCTTTAATGGTTTTAGGCATTGGATTGTTAATTATCATCTATTCGCTAGGAATATATGTCTACGCCAGAAGATTCTACTCCCTTCTTTTGATTGCCCTTTCCGGGATGCTGGGAATAATTTTGGCGCGAGATATTTTCAACATGTATGTCTTTTTTGAAATTCTGGCAGTTGCATCTTATGTGCTCGTAACCTACAAACATAAACCGCGGGCCATAAAAGCCAGTTTCAAGTATCTAATCATGACCGAGTCCGCCTGGGTTCTATTTCTTTTGAGTATTGCTTTCCTCTATGGGCTAACCGGAACTTTGAATATGGATGGCATTGCTTCCCAAATACCTTATCTCTATCACACCAATCCCCTGGTTATTTGTGTTATCTTTTCAATGATGCTGATTGCTTTTGGCATCAAATGCGGAATGTTTCCTCTTTATACCTGGATTCCAGAAGCCCACTCCCAAGCCCCTACCCCAGTTAGCAGTCTTCTTTCAGGATTAATCCTGGCTATTGGATTGTATGCCATACTGCGCATCTTTTATCTTTTCTTTGGCACAACCTTGCTTTTGCACGGCGCCTCCGAATTAATCATTTATATTGGAGTAATTACGCTCATTGTCGGCGCTAGTTTAGCCCTGGTTCAGGATGAGCTAAAAAAACTATTGGCTTATTCAAGTATCAGTCAAATTGGTTTTATTCTGGTGGGTGTCGGATTGGGAACAAGCTTGGGGCTCAAAGGCGCAATATTTCACATTTTCAACCATGCTTTTATAAAAACCGCACTTTTCTTTTCTGCCGGCATTATCATTTCCCAAACCGGCTTCTGGAAAATTTCCAAGATGAAAGGCATCTGGAGACGAATGCCCAGTGTAACTTTTGCTTTTTGCCTACTAGCGCTGGCCGTGATAGGAATCCCTCCTTTTAATGGCTTTGTAAGCAAATTATTTATTCTGGAGGCAACCCTGCTTTCTAAGCATCCGGTAGTACTTTTCTTTTTGTGCGTCGGAATTCTCTTAACTGCAGCTTACTACTTTCGCATTATTCAAACTTTCTTCTCTACCGAAGAGTTTCAAAGCAAACCAGACTTTGTGCCGCAACCGGTCGGGCCCTTTGAGCACCTTTCAACTTATGTTTTTGCTTTTCTTTGTCTTGTAATCGGAATATTCCCAAGCCTGATCACTAACTTGATCCAACCGGCTATAGGAGTGCTCTTGCCATGATATTTACAACACCATTTTTGCCCATTGATGCCTTAAGTTTTTTAATGCTTATTTTGATTGCAGCTATATTTCCTTTAATCATCATATATTCGCTGTCTTATATAAAACGCAATTTGTTTCGTTATTATCTTTTGCTTTCCATAACCTTAATTGGGCTAATAGGCGCTGTCCTGGCGAAAGACTTTTTAAGTTTTTATATTTTTCTTGAAATTATGACCGTGGGCATTTATTTCTTAATTATTGACAACACTAAGAAAGAATCCTTTCCTGCCGGTTTTAAATATATCCTCATGATGTTTGCCGCGGGAATATTTATTCTCATTGCAACGCTTATGCTTTATAATCTGACCGGCACTTTTGACATGGCACAAATTCACAAAATGCTCCCTACTCTTTCTCGCGGCTCTCTCCTGCTTGTTTTTACATTGTTTACGATTGGCTGCTTAATTCAAATAGGCGCTGTCCCCTTTCATATCTGGCTACCCGATGCCCACCCGGTTGCACCTTCTCCTATTTCTGCCCTTCTCTCCGGGGTAGTTATTAAAGTTGGGGCTTATGGCATTATTAGAATGATTTTTGCCCTAGATATTTTAAGTTACACCCTAATAATTTCCGGTATTTTCTCGATGCTCTTTGGGGTCGCGATGGCTCTTAGGCAAACTAATGTTAAGCGGCTACTTGCTTATCACAGCATCAGCCAAATGGGTTATATCCTTTTAGGCATAGGCATCGGCACAAGCCTAGGCATGGCAGGAGCTATGTTTCATATGATAAACCATGCTGTATTCAAATCATTACTGTTCCTTTGCATGGGTTGTATTATCTACGCTACCGGCGAAAGAATGCTTAATAAATTAGGCGGTTTAGGAAAATACATGCCAACCACCATGATAACTTGTGGTATTGCCGCCTTAGCCATCTGTGGCATCCCACCCCTAAACGGGTTTGCCAGCAAAGCCCTGATTTTTGATGGTGTAGCTCATAATCTTCTCTTTGAGGCGGCAATTATCCTAACCGGCGCAGCAACGATTGCATCTTTTATAAAATTGTTCCGTTTTACCTTTTTAGGAAGCCTTCCGGAAAAGATAAAAAATGTTCGTCGCGTACCGTTGCCCATGCTGATTCCACTTATAATATTAGCTGCTCTCTGTTTGCTTCTGGGAATATTCCCCAATCAAGTGCTAGCTAAATTAATTTCTCCTGCCCTGTTCCAATACGGTACAGGGCTGACATTTGATTTTTGGAATATACACAGATTCACAGAAACTATTCTAGCAGGATTTTTAGGGGTTGGGATCTATCTCTTGGGATTAAAAACCGGGTTCTTAGGCATGGGTAAAAAAATTGTTCTGCCATCTTTTACTCGTTACCTAAGTCTTGACAGAATAGTTTGTGGATGTGCCAGTTTATTTGAAAAAGGTTGCGCTAAATTTAGAGAGCTACAAACCGAAAGCCTGAACGCCTATCTGGGCTGGGCATTCTTGACGCTAATTATTTTTATTTTGCTGCTGCGGTTTGTTATAGTTTAGCTGTCTACTGAATGAGAGGAAGAATTTGATATTTTTCTCGCTCGCCCCGACGGTGCGCCGGGA
>JABMSE010000045.1 GCA_013204645.1 Candidatus Saganbacteria bacterium
AAACCTATGGTTGCCAGATGAATGTTGCTGATAGCGAGAAGTTGGCAGCTGTTTTAGAAGCAGCCGGCTATCAGGTGACGTTGGACGTTGGACAGGCCGACATTGTCCTCGTCAATACCTGTGTAGTGCGCAAGAATGCCGAAGATAAAGCCGCCTGGCATATTACTTCTGCCAAGGGCCTAAAAAAAGAAAACCCCAAGGTAATAATTGGCGTTTGCGGCTGTATTGTGACTGAACCAGGCCGAGATCTTAAAAAACAATTTCCGCACGTTGATGTTTTTATTCCACCCCACCAGCCGGAGAAGTTGGTTGAGTTTTTGGGGATAGTGGGGGAGACAGTAGATAGTGGAAAATCGACTTCGTCCCGAGGGGACTCCTTCGGACCGATGTCCTTCAGGACGAGGTCAGTCCGAGGGAAAATAGAAAATAGGAAGCAGAAAAAGGCCTTTGTTACCATCATGCATGGGTGCAACAACTTTTGCTCATACTGCATCGTCCCCTACGTTCGCGGGCGCGAATTTTCCCGGCCCGTCGATGATGTGCTTGCTGAAATTAAGTCTTTAGTCGATTCCGGAGCATCCGAGATTATCCTCCTTGGCCAAAACGTTAATTCGTATAAATATGGGTTGGCGAAGTTATTAAGGGAAATAGGGGAAAAGACGAGTTTGATGACAAGTGCAAGGACAAGGGCAACGGCAACGGTAGGTTTTCTGACCAGCCACCCCCGCGATATGTCCGATGAAATAATTGAAGCGGTTTATGAACTGCCTTATGTTACCAAGGAATTTGTAATGCCGCTTCAGTCTGGAGACGATGAGATACTGGCCAAAATGAACCGGGGATATACTTTGGAGCATTATCTAGGAAGGGTGGCTAAAATCCGGTCGCTAATGCCCAATGCTAGGATCAGCAGTGATTTTTTGGTTGGTTTTCCTGGCGAAACCGAAAAACAGTTTCAGAATACTTTAGCTGCGGTTGAAAGAATCAAGTTTGACGAAGCCCATATGTTTGCTTATTCTAGTCGTCCTGAAACTGCCGCCGCAAAGCTGCCAGATCAACTATCAGATGAGATAAAACGGGAGAGATTACAAAGATTGATCAGTTTAGTAAAAGGGATGTTGGCAGAAAGAGAATAAGGTGAGAATTTGTTGTTTTCTTCTCGCTGCGGAACTCGCCCTTCGCTTCTCACTTTGTTCGTCGCTCGGGCTCAAACAGTCCTCGCTGCGAAAAAACAATAAATTCTCACCTTTTTCCTGAAAACTGATTGGATGCCAAAAAAAACTTGCCAGACAAAGTGGTCAGTGTTAGAATAACTTGAGAGTAAAGCTAGCGTAAAAAGGAGAGTTGATTAATGGCTAACTCAGAATTACGGGTTTTTTACGGCACCTCGCATCCCATCCTCGGCCGACAAATCGTCAAATACTTGGAAATTCCTACGGGAAAAATAAAGAATTCGCGCTTTTCCGGTGGTGAAATATATTCGAGAATTTTAGAAAACGTCCGTGGCCAGAGCTGTGTTATTATCCAGACCTGCTCGCAAAGGGTAAATGACGATTTAATGGAACTTTTCATAATTATAGATGCCATGAAAAGGGCTTCAGCTGATTCCATTACTGTCGTTGTTCCCCATTTCGGCTATGCCCGACAGGATAGAAAAGCTGCCTCACGGGAGCCAATATCGGCACGCTTGGTTGCCAATCTTTTAGAGACGGCTGGAGCCGACCGCATTATTACCATGGATCTCCATTCTGACCAGATCCAGGGATTCTTTAATATTCCCATGGACACTTTAACTGCCATGCCGCTTTTTACTAATTATTTGAAAGATAAAAAACTAAAAGATATGGTAGTGGTTGCCCCGGATACTGGCCGGGCCAAAGTTGCAAAAAAACTGGCTGATCGTATCGGAGCGCGACTGGCTATTTTACATAAGGTGCGTTCTGGGCATCACCGATCAGATGTAACCCATCTGGTGGGTAATGTTAAAGGGAAAACCGTTATCATAACCGATGATATGATTGATACAGCAGGAACCATCACCGCTGGAGTAGAGGCTCTCAAGCGTAAGGGCTGCAATAAAGATATTTATGTGGTAGCAACACACGCCCTACTTTCGGGCCCGGCAGTTGATCGCATGAAAAAGGCCAAGTTTAAAGAGGTAATTGTATGCGATTCGTTCCCCATTCCTAAGTCCAAACACTTTAAGGGGCTGACTATTTTATCATGTGCTGAACTGTTGGGCGAAGCCATCCGCCGCAATTACGACCATCAGTCCATTTCGTCTCTTTTTGATTAATAGCGAATTTATTAATAATGCCTAAAAAAATTAATATTGGTATAATTGGATTCGGAAATATTGGGCAAGCGCTGGCTGCTTCTCTCTTGAAGAACCACGATTCGATTAAAAAAAATACTGGCATTGATATAAAAATTAAGATGGTTTGCGATCTGCGCAAAATAAAATGCCGCTATCCTCTAACCACCAACCCCTATAAAATCATCAATGATCCGGATATTTCTGTGGTAGTTTCCTGCATGGGTGGTGTTAATCCAGCCTTAAAATATATCCTGGCTGCGCTGAAGCAAAAAAAGCATGTGGTAACTCCCAATAAAGAAGTGATTGCCAAACATTTAAAGAAAATTCTTGATAGCGCGCGCAAAAACAAGGTATCTATTTTATTTGAGGGGGCAGTGGGAGGGGGAATTCCTATTATCATGCCTCTGCGTAAAGGCTTGGTTGGCAATCGCATTTCATCTGTTTTTGGTATCGTAAATGGGACGACCAATTATATATTATCCAAAATGAGTGAAGGGGGAGCTTCCTTTTTCCAGGCCCTAAAGGAAGCCCAACTTCGAGGTTACGCCGAGCCCAATCCAGTCGCTGACATAAAGGGCTATGATGCAGCCTACAAAGCAGCTATTTTAGCTGCGGTTGCTTTTGGCGCAGAGGTTAACATGAAGGATGTCTATTGTGAGGGGATTACCCGGATTACCCAGGACGACATCCAGTATGCAGCCCAGATTGGTTATGTGATAAAACTTCTGGCAATTACCTGTCTGGTTAATGGAAAACTTGAGGTGCGTGTTCATCCAGCGCTGGTTTTTAAGAACCATCCGCTAGCTTCAGTTCGCGAAAACTTTAACGCCATTTGTGTTCGGGGCAAACCAGTTGGGGAAGTGATGTTTTTTGGGCCGGGAGCGGGAGGGGGGCCTACTGCCTCCGCTATAACCTCGGACATAGTTGCTGCCGCAAATTACTCCGCCTACGGCGGACGAACTACTCCGCCTACGGCGGACAAATTACGAAAAATAAAACCGCGTAAGATGGACGATATCTCCAGCCGCTATTACATTCGCCTAGAAGCAGCGGATAAACCGGGTGTTTTAGCCGGTATTTCAAAGGCCTTTGCCCGGAAAAAAGTTAGCATTTCGGCGGTGGTGCAAAAAGAAACCGATGGGAAACGCGCCACGATTGTTATTTTTGTCCACAGTGTTCCTCAAAAAAATCTTATGGCAGCTTTGAAGATAATTAAAAAACTGCCAGTTGTACAAAAAGTCTGCAACGTGATCCGCATTTTTTAAGGATTTTAAAAGATGTTGCGCTATATTATAATATTTGCTTTTATTGTTACCTCGGTGACCGCCTCAAATGCAGAATTAATTTTCCAGCGGAAACTCTCTTTTGGTAGCAAAATAACTGGCGGCAATTCAGAGTTCCAATCCATAGATGTTGACTGGTTGCTCGATAGAAATGATAAAAACAAAAATCAACTAACTTTTTCTGGCGCTTTTGATCGGGAATCTTCAAATGGTGTTGATTCGGTCTTTAGGGTAAATGGCACCTTGCGCTATGCCCATTCCCTTACCAAACAATATTTCAATTATTGTAAGTTAGATGCTACCCATGACCGCTCCCAGGATATTGATGTGCGGCTTGTTCCAACGCTGGGTTTTGGTTTCTGGTTTGTGGATGAGGCTAATTTTAAATTCAATATTGAAGGAGCCCTGGGCTATCAATTAGAATATCTAAGGGACCAAACTCAAGCTGATACTCCGATTTGGTCGGCAAATTCCACTTGGGTTCTCGGGGATTTTACCAATACTTTTGCTCTTTATTCTGCGTTGACGGATTTTGGCAATTTTCGGGCCATCAATACGGCTAGCTATAGCGCCAAGATAAACAACAATTTTTTTGTAAAACTCACCCTTAAGGATGAATATAATAATCGCCCAGTGGCTGGGGTATTAAAAAACGATATAACTCTTACGACCAGTTTGCAATATGCAATCAAGGAAAAAGGGGGTAAGTCATGAGCCAATCTTACGATAGCGAAATGTCTCCA
>JABMSE010000046.1 GCA_013204645.1 Candidatus Saganbacteria bacterium
AATCCGGAGAGCGTTAAAAAAGCCTTGAAAAACCGCAAGGCCGATGCGACTTTGGTGGACAAATTTTTAGCTGCCGATGAAAAATGGCGCGGATTAATAATTGAAGTCGATGAGTTGAAAGCTCTGCGCAATAAGGTTTCAGATGAAATAGCCGAAATGAAGAAGAAGAAAAAGGATGCTAGCTCGACTATTTTAGAGATGAAAACCCTTTCTGCCAAAATTAAGAAATTGGATGAAGAACGCAAAAAGCTTGAGGAAATAGTTGCTGCTCTCAACCTTGAGATTCCTAATACCCCACATTTATCAACGCCAATTGGGGTTGATTCTCGCGACAACATAGAAGTCCGCTCCTGGGGCAAAAAGAAAAACTTTGACTTCGCCGTAAAATCGCATGATGAAATTGGCAGAGAGCTTAAAATATTTAACTTTGAGCAGGCGGCCAAGATTTCGGGGGCCAGGTTTGTGGTATATCATGGGGCAGGGGCACTCCTCGAGAGAGCTTTGATTAATTTCATGTTGGATTTGCATACAAAAGAAAACGGGTATTCTGAGGTCTTTCCTCCGGTTTTAGTTAATTCCCAAAGTATGTTCGGCACTGGTCAGCTACCCAAATTTTCCGACGACCTTTTTCGCCTAAGAGATAATGACCTCTATCTTGTTCCAACCGCTGAAGTGTCCGTTACCAATCTTCATAGAGATGAAATTATTGCGGCGGACAATTTACCCATAAAATATGTTTGTTATTCTCCTTGTTTTAGAAGAGAGGCGGGTTCCTATGGCAAGGATGTTAAAGGTATAATTCGCCAGCATCAGTTTAATAAGGTTGAGCTGGTAAAATTCTCGGAACCCGATAAATCTTATGCTGAACTTGAAAGTTTAACTTTAGATGCAGAAAAAGTTTTGCAGAAATTAGGGCTCCCATATCGTATTATTGAACTTTGCACTGGAGATTTAGGGTTTGCTGCGGCTAAAACCTATGACCTAGAGGTTTGGTTCCCATCGGAAAATCAATATCGTGAAATTTCTTCGTGTTCCAACTTTGAATCTTTCCAAGCCCGGCGGGCAAGCATCCGTTTTAAGGCATCGGAAAAAGCCAAAACCGAATATCTCCATACCCTGAATGGTTCAGGCCTCGCCATTGGCCGCACTTTGGCCGCTATCCTTGAAAATTTTCAAGAAAAGGATGGTTCGGTTATTATTCCAGAGGTTCTTGGGCCTTATATGGGTGGAGTCGAAATAATTAAGAGAACTTGAGAATGAATTCTCAGTTACCAATCTTGAGATTCTGCAGAATTAATTCTGCAGAATCTTTTTATATGGAACCGCCCCGATCTGATCGGGGCAGGTTTATTTGCCCTGCAAGTTTTTCCTCACTTAATCCGATAATATAGTAGAACCACAAATTAGACAGCCATCTGCAAAGGGAACAAATAATGGTAGCGATAAACGGACCAGGGAAAGTAGATAATGCTTCTCCTGTATCCTCGTCTTCTCCAAAACAAAACATCGCCAAACCCGGTGAGAATTTTATGGATGTCCTTTCTCAATTGTTTGATAATCTTGGGGAGAGGATGCAAGACACGGAAATTCCCGGCGTAAAACGCTTGGGACCAGAACCTCAAGTCTTTGATAGGATTGTTTAGCCTCTTTTTTCTTCCTCGCTTAATGCTATAATATCACTCATGCCATTATATGATTACAAGTGCTCAAAATGCGGTGATGTTTTTGAAGCTTTGCAAAAAATGAGCGATGAGCCATTGAAAAAATGCCCCAAATGCAAAGGACCAATTAAACGGCTTATATCTTCTCCGGGGATTATATTTAAAGGTTCTGGTTTTCATGTGACGGATTATGCAAAGAAGAAGAAAACAGAAGGCGGCAAACAGAAAACAGAGAAAAAATTAAAAACCAAAGCAGATAAAAAATGAAAACCTTTTCACGCTTATTATTATTTGCTGTTCTGTTAATAATTTTGGTGGGCTGTGTTGCGAAAAAGCCCGAAGCAAATCAAGAATCACCTTCAGTTTCTCCAACCGGTAAATACGTTTTAAAAATGCTGATCGTTGAAATTGACCGAAAAGATTTTAAGAGTTGGTGGCAGGTTAATATCAGCGATGCCAAGGGGAATGCTTTATTTAAGGATCCGGTTGGCTTTCCTGCTCCCTTTAATATTTATTGGGTTTGGGATAAAAAGGACCGGCTGTGGGTGTATAACAGCGATGATGCCCGGGTTTATTATTACGAGAGGGTAGGGGGATGGCCGCGCAGAGAGTGGGTTGGGACAGGAAAAGGTGATCCGCGCTTCAGAAGTTTTTGTCCGCCTGAAAACCTATTTCCAGATTACGCAAAAAAAGACGAAATGTATAAAGAGATATTTGGCGAATAAGTTGTGAAAATAATTTGATCCTCAGTTCAATGATTGGGATATTTTTAAAAAGTTGCCCAATAATTTCTTTCCTTCACCCGTCAAAATAGATTCCGGATGAAATTGGACTCCCTCCACTTTTAACTTTTTATGCCGTAGCCCCATTATTTCATCCTGATCTGTCCAGGCGCTGATTTCAAAACAATCAGGTAGAGTTTCTTTGTCAACAATCAAGGAATGGTAGCGAGTAGCAGTAAATGGATTAGGTAGGTTTTTAAAAATCGTTTTACCGTCATGGATGATTTCGGAAGTTTTACCATGCATCAGCCTTTTTGCCTGTATTACTTTACCCCCAAATACTTCACCAATGCATTGTTGCCCTAAACAGACCCCCAGTACAGGGACCTTTCCGGCAAAATGGTTAATAACCTCACAGGATATTCCTGCAGCCGAAGGCCTTCCCGGGCCCGGAGAAATAACTATACGAGAGGGGTTTAATTTTTCAATGTCCGAGATTGTAATCTGGTCATTTCGAAAGACTTCTAGCGTCTCACCCAGCTCGCCCAGATACTGAACGAGATTGTAGGTGAACGAGTCATAGTTATCAATCATTAAAATCATGTTATAATTATAACATAGATGACGATGAAAATTAGACTCATCACTTACCCTGAACGAGAGGCCTTAAATGATTTTGTGGCAAGTTCTGCTTTATGCCCCATCTTGCAATCATTTGAGTGGGGAGAGCTGAAGGCAAATTTTGGCTGGCAGCCGCTGCGCATTGCAATTGAGGAAGATAACAAAATAATTGCGGCGGCCTCAATCCTTAAACGTCCCATCCCTTATGTTGGGCATTGCTTGTTTTATTGTCCGCGGGGTCCGGTGGTTGATTTTTCAAATCGTGCTCTTTTGGAGTTTTTGCTGGGTGCCATTGAAAAACAAGCCGAAAAACATAAAGCGATATCGCTTAAGATTGATCCGGCCGTGTTAGAGGGAGATAAGAAAATCTTAGATGTTTTATCTGTGTTAGGTTTTGAAAAATCAGCAAAACAGGTTCAGCCCAGAGCTACCTTTCAACTTGACCTTGAACCTGATTTAGATGAAATCCTTAAGGGCTTTGAAGAAAAAACCCGCTATAACGTGCGGCTTTCGGCTAAAAAGGGAGTTACTGTAGTTGAGGATCCCTCTCTTAAGGGGATAAAACTCTTTTATGATATATATAAGAAGACTGCTCTGCGGGATAAATTTTTAATCCATCCTATAGAATATTACCAAAAGATAAGAGAGCTTTTGTTTGAAAAGGGCTTGGGTAGCAACTTTATTGCTTACTATAATAACAAACCAATTGCTGCAGTTATTATTTTTTGCTTTGGCACAAAAATATGGTATATGTATGGGGCCTCCCTTTCTGAGCATCGCAATGTAATGCCCAACCATTTGCTGCATTGGTATATTATTCAATGGGCAAAAGAGCGGGGATATAAAAGCTATGATTTGTGGGGTATCCCAGCTAATCCTAAAGAAGGACATCCGCTCTTTGGGGTCTATCGTTTTAAAAAGGGATTCAGAGGTAAACTGGTTAAGCACATTGGCGCCTATGATTTTCCTTATACCCCTTTGTTTTATCATCTTTTTGAGCATGGGGTGCGCTGGATGCAGAATATGAGAAGCTTGGTTACCAAGGGAAAGATTGAGGACTCCTTGGGAGAATGAAATACACAGGTATTGCATACGATTCGCGCAAAGTAAAAGCCGGCGATGTTTTTGTGGCTATCCCGGGTTTCAAGGTTGATGGCGCTGATTTTATTGAGCAGGCGATTGAAAATGGTGCTAAAACCATAGTTTCTGAAAAAGAGATAAAAGTTGCCGCTGGTGTTGATTTTCAAAGGGTCCCTTCTGCCCGCAAGGCCTTGGCCCATTTAGCCAATAAATTCTATGATTATCCTTCGAAAAAAGTAAAGCTGATTGGTATAACTGGTACAAATGGCAAGACGACCACTTCCTATTTAATTGAATCAATTTTAAAAAAAGCAGGATACAAGGTTGGGGTAATTGGCACGGTGGGACCAGGTTCGTTGACTACTCCTGAATCCCTTGATTTACAAGCCACCCTTTTTCAGATGGCTTCCGCTGGCATAACCCATGTGGTAATGGAGGTTTCGTCCCATGCCCTGGCTCTGGATAGGGTAGAGGGCCTAGATTTTGATATTGCGATCTTTACCAATCTTACCCACGATCATTTGGATTTTCATAAAACCCGCCAAGAATATTTGGCAATTAAAAGAAAACTTTTTGAAATGCTAAAAACCGATGGAATTGCAATTATCAATGTCGATGATGCTGCTAGCCATCATTTTATTAATGTGGTTAAGGGTGAAATTATTACCTATGGTGTAACCCAGGCCCGACGGGAACTGCGTACCACAAAGCAAAATGAGTTTGATTGTGAAGTAAAAAACGTTTTTATCAAAGAAGATGAGATGCTGCTAAGGATTAATGCTGCCGAGATAAGAACACCTTTGATTGGCACGCCCAATGTATATAATATCGTAGCTGCTTTTCAAGTTGGGTTGGTCTTAGGAATTGCCCAGAGAACAATTAAGGAAGGCATTCAATCTTTAAAAACTGTTCCTGGACGCTATGAGAGAATTTCCTGCGGCCAGCCTTTTTTAGTAATTGTTGACTTTGCGCACTCGCCAGATAGTTTAGAGAAGCTGCTTGAAACCTATCGTCCGCTAACTAAGGAGAAAATAATTTTGGTTTTTGGCTGTCCTGGAGACCGAGACAAGGAAAAACGGCCGATGATGGCTAAGATAGCTGCCCGGTTAGCTGATTATGTGATTGTTACAACTGATGATCCCCATAACGAAAATCCACAAGACATAATCAATGGGATTGTTTGTGGATTTTTAAATGACAAATTAGGGTATGAATCAATTATAGATAGAAGATCAGCGATTGAAAAGGCGTTAAAAATGGCGAAGAGGGGGGATACGGTTTTGATTGCTGGGCGCGGTCATGAAAAATTTCAGGATTTTGCTGGCAAAAAAGTTGAAATTGACGACAGGGAAGTTGCTAGGAGGTTGTTGCTGTGAAAACGATTGAGTGGAAAAAGGGAAAGGTTAGGATGGTCGATCAAACCAAGCTCCCTGCTAAATTGGAGTTTATATATGTAAAGAGCCTTGCTCAAATGGTTTCCGCCATTAAAATTATGCAAATTCGGGGAGCACCGGCTCTAGGTTCCGCCGCAGCATTTGGCATGGTGCTCGGGGTATCTAATCTTGACGTCGCTGCCAAGAAGCTTTTGGATTCCCGTCCTACAGCTGTAAATATTAAATGGGCAGTTGAAAGAATGTTAAAAATTGCTAGGGCGGGCAAGGGGATGGCCACTCCTGAACTAAAAAAACTGCTTTTAAAAGAAGCCTTAAAAATAGCCGAAGAGGATGTTGAGATAAATAAATCTATAGGACGAAACGGTGCCAAGGTTGTAAAAAAAGGGATGTCTATTTTAACCGTCTGTAATGCCGGTGCTTTGGCAACGGTTGATTATGGCACCGCCCTTGGTGTGATCCGTGCTGCCCATGGTCAAGGCAAAAGGATCCATGTTTTTGCGGCCGAAACTAGACCTAGGCTTCAAGGAGCAAAACTAACTGCTTGGGAACTAAAACAAGAAAAGATACCTTTCACTTTAATAACTGATAATATGATCGGTCACTTAATGCAAAAGGGTGAGATAGATCTGGTGGTGACAGGAGCTGATCGAATAGCGCGAAATGGTGATTCGGCCAATAAAATCGGAACTTATGCGGCGGCAGTTTTGGCCAAAGAGCATGGCATACCCTTTTATATTGCCGCTCCCATTTCAACCATTGATTTTAATATCCAAACCGGCAGACAAATTGTTATTGAGGAACGACCAGAAGCAGAGGTTACCAGTATTGGTAAAGAACGTATCTGCCCTAAGGGAATTAAAGTCAGAAATCCGGCCTTTGATGTTACCCCAGCAAAGTATATAGCCGGAATTATAACGGAGATGGGGGTTTTTAGGCCTGATCGAATTAAAATTTTGAAAGCCTGAGACTAAACGTCTCGGCTTCCAAAATTTCAGGAAACCGCGACGTTCAGTCGCAGGTTTCATTTATTTAACCATCGAATTTATATTTTAGAATTTCAGGGTCCGATTCATCAATCTCAATCATCGTGTAGGGAAAAAAGACGTTAGTATCGGTTTCGCGCACATTGAGATCATCTAGCCTTACCTCAAGATGCACATCAGCAGGAATAACTTTTAGCTCACGGGCCGTCGTTCCTGCCATGGGTTGGGCCCAATTTTCAATAATGCGACTGATAATTTCGCGTTTACCAGAAAATTCCTCACCGAATTCAGTTAGAATTGCTAAGAGAGGTTTTCCTAGTCGGGCTTCTTTTAGAAGATTAATACATCCCAGCAT
>JABMSE010000047.1 GCA_013204645.1 Candidatus Saganbacteria bacterium
CGATACCATTCCATAACATCGGTTCCGCAGATGCCGCTGGCCATAACTTTTAATAAAATTTCACCTGGGCCTATTTGGGGGATGGGCTGCTCTTCTAGGCGGATATCGTGGTTGTTGTGGTAAACAGCTACGCGCACTTCTTAAATATTTCTAGCGCCCTTTTAACCGAGGCCTTTTCATGGATAATCGCACGTAGCGCTTTAGCGACAGCTACTGCATTTGGGTTTTGCCAAACATTTCGGCCTAAGTTAATTCCAACTGCGCCCTTTTGCATGCCATCGTGGACAAAAGAAAAAACTTCCTTTTCGGTTTTGCATTTTGGACCGCCCGCCATAATCACCGGAACCGGACAACCCTCGACTACTTTCTCAAAATCCTCACACCAATATGTTTTAACTACTTTGGCTCCAAGTTCTGCAGCAATGCGGCAGCACAAAGCAAGATAACGTGCTTCTCGTTTTTCCATCTCTTTTCCAACAGCGGTTACGGCCATAACTGGAATACCATAGCCCTCACACGCATTAACTAATTTGGAGAGATTTTGCAAGGTTTGTTTTTCGTATTCACTGCCAATAAATACGGAAAGTCCAACCGCCGAAGCGTTCAGACGAATAATCTCATCAATTGAGGTAGTAATGATTTCATTGGCCAAATCTTTTCCCACCATACTGGTGCCACCCGAAACGCGCAAAACAATGGGCTTATTAATAGTTGGATCAATGGCTTCCCGCAAGACTCCCCGAGTACAAAAAAGCGCATCCACATAAGGAAGAAGCGATTTAATGGTTTTTCCCGGTTTTTCCAGTCCCGAGGTTGGCCCCTGAAAATACCCATGATCAATGGGCATGAAAAAGCATTTCCCTCCCGGCATCAATCGATCCAGACGATTTTTCATTCCCCAGTCCATATTATTTTCCTCCTTTATGATTCAGGGTGATCCCGTCAAATTCGGAGCAGCGGGATTTGAACCCACGGTCTCCTGCTCCCGAAGCAGGCGCTCTACCAAACTGAGCCATGCTCCGAATTTGACGGGAGAACCCACAACCTTATCTGCAATTATATCACTTATTCAAGTAATGTTTAAACGACTCAGATAAGCGCAGCTCTTTGCCCGCAAGCAAGCGTTTTATATCTTTGCGATGGGTATAGAGGGAAAGCAGAAATGCAAAACAACCAAAGGTTGCATAGGCTAGCGGCTGCCCGAGAACCAATAGCATAAGAGGAATACCAGCTAAAATAATCAAAGTTGACAGTATAAAATAACGCGTCACCAGTATGAGCAACGCCCAAAGCAAAATAGTAATCAGAGCAAAAATCGGATCTAGCGCGATTAGTGCTCCACCTGTGGTTGCAACACCTTTGCCCCCTTTAAATTTTAGAAAGACAGAAAAATCATGACCAATCACAGCTGCCAACCCAGAAAAAGCTATAATCCATGGATTACCCACAAACCTTTGGGCCAGATAAACCGCCAGAAAACCTTTTCCAATATCGCCTACCAAAGCCAAAGCTCCCATTAAGGGGCCGGCTACAACCAGTGCATTAGTTGCCCCAATATTTTTTGTGCCTCCAGCAGCCACATCCCGACCCTTTAGCCTAGGAAAAATATGGCTAAAAGGGATGGAACCCAATAAATAAGCCAGGAGTATAAAAAGAATTGGTTTCATTAAAAACTCAAAAGCTACCTTACTTTTTCCAAACCAAAGACTTTATGCAAAATCTGAACTGCCTTTTTGCCTTGTTCTTTCCTAACCACACAAGATACCCTAATTTCAGAGGTGGAAATCATCTGAATATTTATCTTTGCTTTAGACAAAGCATCAAACATTTTGGCTGCGGTTCCAGGCTGACTCACCATTCCTTTACCCACAATTGAAACCTTGCACACATCCGGATCCCAAATAACCGAAACTGCGGCTAATTTCTTTTTTAGTTTTTCGGTTACCTGGACCGCTTTTTTCATATCGGTGCGATTAACAGTGAAAGCCATATCTGCCATAGCTCCGGCCGAATGAATACTTTGGACAATCATATCTACGTTGATGCTCTCAGCAGCTAGGGCGCCAAAGATGTGAGCTGCAATCCCTGGCTTATCCGGAACTTTTAAAATACCTACCTTCGCAATATTTTCGTCCAGGGCAATCCCCCTGACTGGTTCTTTTTTCTCCATTTTAGATGCCTCCCTTGCTATTTGCGCGACAGATTTTATATAAGTGCCCGTGATATCTTTGGTACTTGAGCGAAGGTGAATAACAATATCATAAAAACTCGCACATTCAACTGAGCGCGGGTGCAGCACTTGCGCGCCCAAACTTGCTAGCTCAAGCATTTCCTCATAAGAAATATTTTCTATTTTTCTGGCATTTTTTACAATCCTGGGATCGGTGGTATAAACCCCATCTACATCCGTATAAATATCACAAACATCAGCGGCAAGGGCGGCGGCAATGGCCACCGCTGACGTATCTGAACCTCCCCGACCGATGGTAATAATATCCCCCTTGCTGTCTATTCCTTGAAAACCAGTGATAACGACAACGTTTCCTTGTTTTAATTCCTTTTTCATGCGATCCAGATGAATATCTTTAATACGGGCTTTTTTGTAAATATCTTCGGTTTTTACTCCAGCCTGGCCGCCAGTTAATGAAACAGCCGGGCAGCCAATTTCTTGGAGAGCCATAGCCAAAAGGGCTGCAGAAACCTGTTCGCCAGTTGATACCAACATATCATATTCACGCGGACTGGGATTATCAGTTATTTTATCCATGAGGTCGATTAATTCATCAGTGGTATGCCCCATGGCAGATACAATAACCACAACTTCGTTGCCTCGATCATGTACTTTCTTTACTTTACGCGCAACATTTTTTATTTTTTCTGGCGTTCCAACGGAGGTACCGCCATATTTGTGTACGATGATTGGCATAGGGAAGATTATAGCATAAGCCCTGAAATTTCTGAAGGGGATAAAGGAGCGTATCGCCCAGCGAGTAATTTGCCAAGCTTTATGTTTTTCATTCTTATGCGTTTTAACTCAACAACGCCATTGCCCACGGCCGCAACCATCTTTCTAATCTGGCGTTTTCGGCCTTCTTTCAAAATAATGCGAAATTTTCTAGAAGATGTTTTTATTATTTGTGCCGGCAACGTCTTTTTCCCTTCAATTACAACCCCCCGACAAAGCCTATCCATTACGACATCGGACATTGGAATTTGGACATTAACTTCGTATTCCTTCTCATGTTCATAACGGGGGTGCATTAGCTGGTTTGCCAGCTCTCCATCATTGGTTAAAATCAGCAAACCTTCTGAATCCTTATCCAAGCGGCCAACGGGATAAAGACGATAAGGAATATCAGAAACTAGCTCCATGATGGTCTTCTGGCCTGGATGGAAACAGGAAGTTACATATCCGCGCGGTTTGTTGAGCTTGATGTAAATTTTATCTTGCTTTTTGCCCAGTGGTTTTTTGTTTACCGAAACCTCATCATTTGCTGGATCAACCTTAGTTCCTAATTTCCGTATAATTTTTCCGTTGACCCTGACCTTACCATCCAGAATCAATTTCTCAGCGCCACGTCGTGAGGCAACTCCACATTCGGCTATGTATTTTTGTAAGCGAACCTTAGGCATTATGGAAAGTATTATAGCATGGAAAGATCAGCCGCGAGGAGATAGTTTAAGCCTAAGATAGCCGCTTAATTCTAGTTTTTGCTTTCCTATTTCCGCCAATATTTCATCCCATCTGCTTTCCGCATGAGCCCTTATAACCTGAGCCGCACGCCGACAAACTCGATCAGAATACCCGGCCTCACTCTCATCTCCTCCATGAGGAATTCTTCTTCGGGTAGCCCTACAAATTAATCTGGCAATTGTAGCTGAGGGGAGTTTCTCATCCCTTGCAAGACGCAAGAGTGCCTTGTGATCAGAGAGGCCCCCCTCATCTACTAATCGCATTTTTTGAGCACAAGAAAAGTTTGGGTGAGCGATAACCATTTTCCCGATTTTTGCTTTATCTTTTTTGCCTAGTGAATCACTTTTTATTAGTTGGTCAAGCAACACATCTCTTTGTAATTCTGGAAGCTCGGACAAATAGCCAGCAATTGCCGCCGAATTATAAAAACGCAAAAGAAGATCTAATACCACGGAGGCATCCTTAGTTGAAGCACTATCAGCACAAATAAACTTTCTCAAACATCCATAATCGTCCTCCAGCAAATCTTGTGCAACTGTTCTATCATGGTAATTTATGCCCAGATTTAATCCCCAATCTAATGCTGCTGGGATCAGCCGTCCCCCCACCATCCCCAAAACCAAACCACATCCACCCCACAACCAATCAAAAGTCCCCATCCCATCTTCATTTGGCAAAAAAGACAAAAAGGTGTGGGGGGAAACAATTCCCAGAGTTACCCCACCAACAATTCCTAGAGCCAGAAGAATCCTCCCAGCAATTCCTGCACTCAACCAAGCCCCGCGATTAAAACTAAGCGAATCAACTAACTCAATATGCAGGTCTTGCCAAGTAAAAGGAATCTCCAGAGCTCTTTGGCGATCAACCTTTAATTCGAAATGCCTTCTCTTTAAAATTCTTTTTGCTGAAGGCAAACTTCTCCAAGTTAAAACCTTTAAGGCAACTTGGAGATCTTCCTGACTGGTTCTATGTCCAATATCAACACGAACTAGGCCAGCCTCATGTAAACGTCGAGCTTCACGGTATTCTAATTTATCTTCAATTGTTCCGGTTGGACGACCATCGTCATCCAGGAGCTCATATTCAATCGAGGAAACTATTTCTCTTCCAGCACAATTATCTTCACAAACCCGATAATCTGGATTTCGTCTCGTACGCAAAGCCACCTCATGCTTGGTCATAGCCCAACCGGAAAGTGTTCCAGCAAGCTCTACAGGGCCACGGCGCAAAAAATTGCGGGCCTTACGCATAGGAGTTAATCTTCTAATCGCAGTATCAAGATATATTTCACTTGGCATGTATTATTATCGAAAATAAAGTGGAGAAAATTTCACTATTTCCAAAGATTTCTTGAAATTTTATGGTTTACGAAATTTTCCCGCCAAGGGTCCCGATTACCGTATTAGATATAATGCTTCGGGATCCCGAGAAGTTCGAAGAACGAATCGGGACGGGATCCCGACATTCCATTACCAAATATATTAATGTCGTCGGGACAGTTTGGAAGGAAATTACAAATCAGGGGACATGTAGGAAATCTTTTTGGCTTTGCTTGAGTTTTCTTCTAAGGCTTGGCCTTCTTCTAAAACAACAAGATAAAACTGGGGAAGACGCACAAGATCATCGTCGGATAATTCTTCCATCGTATCCTGGCGATAAAGCAATTCTGAAACCTTACGCTCAATACTTCTCTCATCGGTTCTATCCAACCAATAAGCCCGATTATTACTTAACAAGAAGCCACCCTCTATTCCCATTTCCACCAACAACATCTGATGGGAAGATTTGTCCGGGCTTCCGGTTTCAATATAGCAATATACATCTTTAAAAGTATAACCGGTTTCTTCAGACCATCCTGGCTTTAATAATTTTTTGGTGATCAGAGCAAACATGCGGCAATCAGCTGGTTTTTGGCCAAAACGAGATAGAGGAAATCCACTGAGATCTTTTGTTGCCATTGTATCCACAATATCGGTTCGAGGATGAAATAAAAGGCAGAAAGATAGGTGTTTAATTCATCTGCCAATCGATTAGACGGCAACGACCTAAAGTAGCGGCCAACTTCAGAAAGATCAAAGGGATCTGACACCTCTGCCCTCTCTAAAAATTGGCATTGGGCCATTCTAGCATTTGCAAGCTCAGAAATATTAAGGTGTACATTGTCAAGATAGAAACTTCCAAATCTTCCTTGTACCTCAACTGAATCAGCTTCAAAAACAGGTGTCTTTCGGTTAGCTCCATCAAACCTATGAGCAACTTCCCAATAAACCTGCTCAGCTTCTTCATATCTTCCTTGCGCAAAAAGACTGTCTCCTATTTCAAAATAGAGATCAGCAGCATTATCTAATGCTTTGTCCCCCCCACTCATTACCAACTGCGCAGCATCTTCTCGGGCTAGGTCATAATTTCCATCTCGTATCGCCCCTCTGGCTTCCATAACCAAGTTATTCCTGACTAACACATCCTCTAGCCAAGATGGATCCTGCCGACACATAGCAGCCAGAGAGCTGGGAAGCGGATCTTCTGCTTCTGGTTCAACCACAACATCAGCATCAGAAAGAGAAACATCTACCTCTTCCTCCCACCACTCAAGAGGAACATTTTCAGACATTATCACTGGCTGTGTGGTGTATAGATCATAAGGGGACCCTTCTTCATAAATGGGTTGGGGAAGAGAAGCTGGTTTTTCTTTGGGGGCTGACTTTTCTTTGGGCTTTGACGGAGCAGCTGAGGCTTTACTTTTCCCTACTTCTATCTCAAGGCTTTGGCCAGCCTTGATTTTGCCAGCGTTAGCAATACCATTTTGGTCGGCAATGGCTTGGTAGGAAATATCAATTCCAAAGTGCTCTTTTATGGCCCGGGAGATGTGATAGAGGGTATCCCCACACTTTATAGTGTAGTTAATCGTGGTGGTACCATCTAGATTATTGGTTACCTCAAATTCCGCCTTAGACGGAACCCGAGGTTTCCAATTAGATGCACCACAGGTATTATTATTATCGATGCTCCCAAGGGCATTCATATAGCATTCCTCTACCTATACATCGTATTTAGCGACGAATTTCTTGCATCAAAATGGGGGTGTCGAGATCTTGACACCCTATTAACTAACAAGACGTCCCAACTACAAATAACAACTTACAACTATTGTCTAATTTTTGGGGTAAACACAACAAAAACTGCAGATTCTGATAAATGGGGACAGGTTACTATTTATTTTCAGTCAACCCTGGTAATAACCTTGCTACTCCTCTTTATATAAGAGGAGGTGAAAAAACGAACAACCTAATACCAATTGAAAGGATTGAGAATAAGATTTATCTGATCAGAGGGCAGAAGGTTATGTTAGATAGCGATTTGGCTAAGCTTTACGACGTTAAAACCTTTGTTCTAAATCAAGCAGTTAAAAGGAATATAGATAGGTTTCCCGAAGATTTCATGTTTTCCTTGAGTAGACAGGAAATTCTAAGGATATCACAAATTGTGATATCCTCTACCGGAAGGGGGAATGAAACCTTGAAATTTTCCAAGAACATCAATGTTTTTACTGAACAAGGAGTTGCCATGCTTTCCAGTGTATTGAGAAGTAAAAGGGCTGCTTATGTCAATATTGCGATCATGCGAGCCTTCGTAAAACTAAGACAAGTCCTTTCCACGCATAAAGAACTTGCTCAAAAGTTAAAACTACTTGAGCAAAAAACAGAAAAGCATGATACAGAAATAAAAGTTATCTTCGATGCCATTCGTCAATTGATGACAACACCGGAAAAACCCAAACAACGGATTGGATTCAATCCGAGATAGGGGGAAACGCTATTGGGCAAAAGGGGTCCGTCCCCTTTTCTTCGATTTTCTTGCATGACAATTGGGGGCGGCCCCCTTTTGTAGTATTTTTAGCCCAAATGACCGAATTTTTCCCGTTATATTAGGAAATTTATTTTGTGTCAGACACCATTTGGTGTCTGACACTAATTTAAAATGCTATAATAGAAGCATGCAAGCCTTTATCGTCAGCCTTGGCTGTCCTAAAAATTTAACTGACACAGAATTGCTGATGGGGAAACTTAAAACAGAGGGATATAGCTTTACCAATAATCCTTCCAAAGCCGACTTAATCCTGGTTAATACCTGTGCCTTTATTCAATCTGCTACGCAGGAATCAATCGAAACCATAAGGGAGTTGGCAAAATATAAACGATCAGGGCAAAAACAAGGACAAATACGAGGACGAGGACAAGGTGGCAAGTGCAAGTATCTGATAGTAGCCGGCTGCCTACCCCAGCGCTACAAACATAAGCTGCCAAAACTGCTGCCCGAGGTTGATGCCTTTATTGGGACGCCGGCTGGGTTTAAGGACAAGGACGAGGACAAGATAATAAAAGCCACCCCACCCTGGTTTGCCTACGTAAAAATTGCCGAAGGGTGCAATAACCGCTGCTCATACTGCGCCGTCCCCATGATTCGGGGAAAACTAAAAATTAGGCCAGTAAGAGATATTATTGATGAGGTAAAATTCCTGGCTAAAACCGGTGTAAAAGAGATAATTTATGTAGCCCAGGACACCACAGCCCACCCAAAATTCCTTACTATCCTGCGAAAAACCGCAAAAATAAAAGGGGTAAAATGGATTCGGGTGTTATATGCCCATCCCGCCCATGTCAGCGACAAACTGCTTGATTTTATGGCCAAAAACAAGAAGATTGCCAAATATATAGACTTGCCAATCCAGCATATAAATGATAAAATATTAGGGAAAATGGGGCGCGGTGTCAGCCGTGCTAAGCTTTCAAACTTAATCGAAAAAATTAGGAGGCGAAAATTAGCTCTTCGGACTTCAGTTATCGTCGGATTTCCCGGTGAAGGCGAAGCTGAATTTTTAGAGCTGCTCGATTTCATAAAGAAGGTAAAATTCCAAAGACTTGGGGTCTTTACCTACCAAAGAGAAGAAGGAACACCTGCGTATAATTTGAGGGGGCAGGTTTCCGCAAAGAAAAAAGAAGAAAGGTTTCACAAAGTGATGCGGGCGCAGGCTCGCATATCCAGGGAGCTGAACACTAAATTGATTGGAAAAACACTTAGCGTCATTGTCGAACGAAACATTAATGGCATGGTAGTTGGCCGCAGCCAAATGGATGCTCCAGATATTGACGGTTCGGTGTTTGTAAAATCAAGCAAGTCTTTAATACCAGGAAAGGTTGTAGGGGTACACATTACAGGCGCAAAAACCTATGATCTGATCGGTTGTTTAACTTGACCCTGGCAAACGGTGTTACCCTTTTGAGAATTGTTTTCATCCCCCTCGTCATAATCCTTTTGTTTTTGGGATTAAATGGCATAGCAGTAATTCTTTTTCTTCTTCTCTCTTTCTCAGATGCGATAGATGGTTATATTGCGCGGCGCTTTAACCAGGTATCTGATCTGGGAAAATTTCTCGATCCCTTAGCGGACAAGGTCCTTGTTATAACTGTATTAATTGCATTGGTTGGGCTGGGAAAAGCAGATGCGATTGCCGTTTTGATTCTTACGGCACGCGAATTACTGGTCCAGGGAATAAGGATATACGCAGCCAAAGATAAACACATAATGGGTGCAAGTCCAGTAGCAAAATGGAAAACCGCAACGGCAATCGTTGCTGTGGCAATGTTGATCTTAAACTTGCCTTATGCTAACTGGGTACTCTGGCTAGCCGTAGTCCTATCCCTAATCTCCGGGGGTGGCTATCTATGGCAGAGCAAAATCTTAAAACAGTTGAAATTAAATTAGAAGATTTCTTTACCAAAGTCCTTGCGATTATTGGTAATATTACTGACAAACAGCTAGCAGATCTTCTAAAAAAAAGCCGGCAAACCGTATCGGTGGCTGAGTCCCTGACCGGGGGACTCATTTCCAGCCGCTTAACCTCGGTTCCTGGAAGCTCTGAATTCTTTATTGGCAGCATTGTCTGCTACCACACCCGAATTAAAGTTATACAAGTTGGAGTCCCAGCCCAGCTTGTAAGCCAACATGGAGTAGTAAGCCGAGAAGTTGCACTAGCTATGGCTTCCGGTATCAGAAAAAGATTCAAAACTGATATTGGGATTGCCTCCACCGGGGCAGCCGGCCCCCTACCCGTGCCACCCGCACCCGTAGGACGCGTTTTTATTGCGCTATCGTCTGACAAAAAAAATGAGTGGAAGGAATTAAACCTTCAAGGCACCCGGGCTGAGATACGACAGAAATCTGCTCAGGCAACCCTGGGGTTGCTGTGGCTTCATCTGGGCGGAGACGAGATCCTAAAATGAGAACATTAAGGAGGTAAAATTATGAGTGACGGAAAAAGCAAAGCATTGGAAATCGCTATCACGCAAATCGAAAAGAATTTTGGCAAGGGATCAATTATGAAAATGGGAGATGCCAAAAAAATGGCAGTAGAGGTTATCCCTACTGGTTCCTTAGGGCTGGATGTAGCCCTGGGAGTGGGAGGACTTCCCCGCGGACGTGTGATTGAAATATACGGCCCTGAAGGTGGCGGAAAAACCACCGTATCTTTGCATGTTATTGCCGAGGCTCAGAAAAAAGGCGGCACCGCAGCCTTTATTGATGCCGAACATGCTCTCGATCCCGTCTATGCTAAAAGATTAGGAGTAGATATAAATAATCTTTTGATTTCCCAGCCCGACTATGGTGAACAGGCCCTTGAAATTGCTGAAACCCTAGTTAGGTCCGGAGCCATTGATATTATAGTGGTAGATTCTGTGGCAGCTCTCGTTCCGCGAAAAGAAATCGAAGGGGAAATGGGTGATTCCGTAATGGGGCTCCAGGCACGACTAATGTCGCAAGCCATGCGAAAACTAACGGCAGTTATTTCCAAATCAAATACATCTATGGTTTTTATCAACCAGCTGCGCGAAAA
>JABMSE010000048.1 GCA_013204645.1 Candidatus Saganbacteria bacterium
GCAATATAGTATCAAAGCTTTCTCCTTCCACGGCCCTCCCAATTCTTCTAAATTGATCAGGAAAAAGAGAAAAGCCTGCAACACAATCCTCATCCCTTTCCCTAAAATGGAAATAAGCTATAGCATGTTCATAGAGTCTCCTAAAGCGCAACACACCGCTGCGTTCTATCCTTGTATCATGAAATTGGAATGACTGGGGCCCAAGCAAACCAGGCATATCAATATGAGCAGAATTAATATTAGTCCAAGGAAGCCCTTCACTTCTTTCTGCCGGAGGCGTAACGGAAACCAAGGCATCAAATTCCGCTTTCCAAACCGCATCTTCAGGCTCTGTCCATTGTGGAACCTCATCACGTCTCAAGGTCAATGTCTGCGGTAGTGGCCCCTCTTTACTAAGCCATCTTAAAAATGCTCTTCCCCACTCGGGGTCGAGCAAACGATTCCAACACAAATTAATCTCTAGATTTCTTGTCCATTTCTGTCCCTTGGCTATCGAAAACAAAGCGCCATTCAACACTCCAATCGGAAGCCTAAAATGCTCGGACAAAGATTGCATTTCCGGCGGTGCCATAAAAATCCTATAAAAGAGCTTGTTGGTTCTAACAAGAATATGGGAAGGAAGCTCAGATTCTCCCGAACAAAACACAACCCCTTCCGGCTCAAGCCTTCTAATCCTTCCAATGCCCAAAACGCGCGCATACCTCTGGGTTAAAAAAACAGTGGAGCTCAAAGCCTTTTGATCCGCTCCGACAAGCATCTTTAAGGCGAAGGGAGTAGCTCCATTCCCATTTCTATATACTCCACCCTTATAATAGGCATTACAAATTAATTCGGCCATAAATTCTCCAGCTTAAGCATTTGGAGCCATCAAGGAAATCTGCTTTCCAGAAATATCACCATGATAGAGCCTTCCGTGCCCGACTCCTCTAAGAGAACTTGGTTCCATTTCTTCTTGGGCATAACAATAAACAAAAAGCCTGTTTTCTCCTTGACGAACTACTCTCCAATGATAAATTCTATTCGGCTCAAGTTGAGTGTTGGCAGTTGGGGTTCCCCGTATTTCTATTTCATCAAAATGAGAATGAAAGAGGCGCATTACCCTATCCCCGGTGGTTTTGCGGGCAAAGCAATATTCACTAGCACCAGAAGATGCTAGCAACCCAACTAATATCTCTATATCAAGAGATTCTCCCACCTCGACTTTTCCAATATTGCGAACCTGATCAGGAAAAAGAGAAAAGCCGGTGGTTAGAATTGAGCTATCATCAGCTGTAAATTGAAAATAAGCAATAGCTGCCCCATGAATTTCCCTTAATTTCAATTCTCCGCTTTTGGGAATCCCGTTATTTTCGCGCACAAATCCGAGCACGGGCATTAAAGCTGGCATTAAAAGACGACCCTTTACCGGCACCTCCCAAGGCATCCCATCCCTAACCCTTTCTTCACTGGCTAATCCTACTTGGTGAGAAAATTGATCCTGCCATTCCGAATCCTCTAAGGTTTCCCAAAGAGACATTTCTTCACACCTAAGCGTCCTGGTTTCTGGTAGACTCCCTTTTCTCCCCACCCAACTCGAATAAGCTTTCCTCCAGCTTGGATCAAACAACTCTTTCCACGAAAGATCTAAAGAAATATTTATTCCTCGGGCCAAGGTGCCCTTAGCCAGTGAAAAAAATGCCCCATTAAGCACTTCTGCCGGAATCCCATAGTGCTCAGCCAAACCATCTAATTCGAGTTGGCTCAAAAATATTTGCCAGGTTCGAGTAGAAGTTCGAACAAAAATCGACGGAGGTGTTTTTCGCGTGCCACCCAACAACACCACTGCATCAGGCAAAAGTCTTTGTATCTTCCCCCTCCCGAGAATATAGGCACATCTATTTGTAATTAAAATATTATCAGCCGGACTTAAGCCACGAAAATCCTTACCGGCTAAAACCAACTTAGCACTTTGCGGAGTATTTCCGCGAAACACCCCACCCTTATAATAGGCATTAGATAAAACAATTCCTGACATGCTTTCTTATCGCGAGGTTAGACAAAGAATTTCAGTGTTTTAGAAGAAAAATAAATCGGGAGTAATTCGCGTCTATTATAATCCCAGGTTTTCTTTTACTACCTCTTTAATATAATCCAATTTAAAGGGCTTGGTGATATAATCAGTAGCTCCCAAACGCAAGGCTTCTTTCGCAGAATCCAGCGTTCCATAAGCAGTGAGCATAAGGACAACCACATTTTTATCCATTTCCCTTATGTAGTGTAAGGTTTCGATTCCGTCAATACCAGGCATTTTTATGTCCAGGATCACTAAGTCGGGTTTTTCCATTTTTAGCTTTTCTAAGGCATCCGACCCGTCCAGGGAAGTCCTCACATCATAGCCTTCCCGATTTAAGGCCTTCTCAAAAAAATCTAATATTCCCTGCTCATCATCCACCACTAGGATTCTCTTGGTTTCTTTAATCTGAGCCTGCCGAAGATTTGTCATTTTTCTTGCTCCTTTTCTTTTTCTTAACTAAAGTAATTTCCAAAACTGCATTTTGATATTTTGTCGTAATCTTTTTTTCGTCAACCTCAACAGGCAGGGTAATGGATTCCTTCCATTGACGCCCAAGAGTTTTAGCCCAAATATATAATATCATTTTCTTTATTTCGCAACAGACTTCTTCTTCTTTAAATCCAGGCACATCCAGAATGATCTTTATTTCATCCGCTTCTTCAAAAACATCCACCAGGGGCTCTCTAAATTGCTCGACACGCGCAAATTTAGGC
>JABMSE010000049.1 GCA_013204645.1 Candidatus Saganbacteria bacterium
GGTGTATTCGTCTCCGGAGATCATTTTTCCCAAACCAATAGCAAAAAGAAGGGTTGGCTTTGGGAATTTGGGGCTTTTTGACACCGCCGGGATAATTAACTGGGCCCCCAATTTTTCCATTTCTGAAACAATAGCTGCGTTTTGCGTTTTGGCCAGGAAGAGTTCTTTTCCGCTGGAAATTAACTCTTGAACCAGTGGAGAATCCAAGTTAAGGGTCTGGTTGTCTAACTTATATTTAGGGCCATCTTCAGCATGGATATTGTAATGGCCAGTTTTGGGATCTAATACTATGATTGAAGCCACACTTAGATGCATAGCCTTCATTAAAATATAGGGGAGCATCAGCGACAAACGGTGGATATCGGTCATAGGACGCGCTAAGGCATAACCATATTTTTCAAGGATTTTTTGATAATCATAATGATGCCCGAAGAAAACCCGGAACACAAATCCACGAATAATATCCAAAAATGATCTTTTCATAGCTGGCTGAATTATGCCACAAAAGGAACCTCTTGACAAGGTTTCCTGTCGGTATCAGCTTACTCCTTTATCTCAACCGTGCCTTGTAGCCACAGCCGGGGAGGACTTTGGGTTCGTCGAAATAGTCAACTAAGGGGTAATTGCGGCAGACGTTGGGGCGCCAGAAGTAATTGCCGCATCTGCCGTCTGGTTTGCGGTGTTTGCAGGTAAAAATTAGATAATGGTTGTCATAATCAACCTTAAGCAAGATAAAATCAAAAAGCCAGGTAATCCACCAGATAGCAAGCTTGGCAAACAACTTGCTTGAAAGCTGGCGGGGAGTGATTTTTAGATATATTTCCTCGCAGCACTTGCCGCATTGCTTGCATTTTCCTTCTAAAACCCAGTGGGTCCTAAAAAATACTTTCTTGGGGATATTGGTTAAAACATTGTCCAGAAGAATAAAGGTGATGAGAAATCTTTTTAATAATTGCATGCAAATTTACTGGGGAGCTTTGCGCTCTTCCCTATACATCAGATAAAAACTACTGCCAAAGACCAACGCAGCACCAAGTATGAATTGGAGGGTCAATACTTCGCCAAGAAATATTACAGCGAACAGAACTGCAAAAGCAGCATGGGCTAAGGCTACAACACTGGCTTCAGAGGTGGGAATATATTTAAAGGGTCGGGTAAAAGCTACCTGCGCAATCGTGCCGACTATCCCAATTAAAATCAACCATCCCCAAGCTGACAAGGCTGGCATGCGAAAACCAAGAACCATGGTCGGCACACAAAAGAATGCTGCGCCAACCATCTGGGCAAGCACAATTATCCAGGAATTGTCGGTTTTACGCAGCTCACGAATAGAGGTTACAGCGATACCGCCAAAAATACCTGAAATTAATCCTAAAAGATGGCCCACATCCAGCGTACCAAAGGCAGGATCAAGAATTAAAAACAAACCACAAAAAGCTACGCATAATGAGATAATCGTGTCAAAGTTGGGTCTTTCTTTTAACATAAAGGCGGCAAAAAGAGTAGCAAACAAAGGATAAGAATTGGCCAGCATGCTAGCACTGCTTAAAGGGATGCGGGAAATAGCACTGAAATACAAGAAAACAGCAAAGCCGCCACTTAATCCGCGCAGGATTAGCATGTTGCGATTCCGAACTTTAAAACCCTTACGGCGGTAAATAAGGAAAAAACAAATTATTACAATGCCAATGGCGGCCCTAACAAATAATATTTCTCCGGCCGGTAAAGTCGCCGAAAGAATCTTTACAATCAAGACCATCAGGCCGAAAAAGAAAGAGGCAAATAAGATTGATACCATTCCCTTGGCGTTTTTTGAATGCATAATGTAAACTAGTACTTCGACAACATTATTGATACGCCTTATTCAGACGAGCAAAAGGATACTTATAATGTTGTCTCAGCACTAAAGTTTTAGCTTTATAGGATCCCTTTCTCTCTAGCTTCTTTGTAAGTTACCAAACGCGTAGAAACCAAAGCTCCAAAGGCCCAGAATAAAAAGACTAAGCCAATGATCCAGCCCACAACGGGAATTAAGGTTAGGGCCCTAAATATAATTAATCCCAGGATAAATGCCCAGATCATAGAAATCTCTTTGTTAAATCGATCTAAGATCAATTTTCCGATAACCACACTGGTAAATATTCCTGCAATATAGATACCAAAAAGATAAGCAAATAAAAGCAAAATAGCCAAAGGAATACCAATTACGGTAGCAAAAAGCAACATCGCCAGTATAGGAATAATAATTAATGAAAAGATCCCCCACCCCAGGCTTTTCCAAAAATGGCCGCTCATTTTGGCTGTAACTAATTTAACCTGATTAGGTAAGAAAACAATAATTAAAATTCCCAGGACAAGAGTGGCAAAGAAGGCAAGAACTTTATGGGTAACAGAAAAGGTGCTAAACGCCGTTTTGGCTTTTCTGGTAGAGTGTGGGGGGACGTAAGATGAGACCTTCCCCAGGACCGTTGCATCCTTTGAAATATCAACATCGTCACAAGAATAAGCTAAGCGACCCTTAACCAAGGCTCCGGGCTCAACACTTAAGCTTCCACTTCCAACCGCCAGATTGCGATAAATAGAACCTGAAATTATAACGCTGCCACTACCAGCAAAAACGTCCCTTCCAACCCGGGCGCTCTTATAAAGTTGTAAGCTGCCGCAACCAGCCAGGAGATCCTTTGAGACCACCCCACGCATAGCTACTGTGCTGCCCATAATATAAACATTCCTGGCAGAACCCGTGATCTCAATAGTGCCACCACAAGCCATGATATTTCCTGAAACATTTCCCGACACAATGATGGTTTGCCCAAAGACAATCAAGTCACCCCTAACATCACCCAAGATAGTAACTGTATTTCCTGCAGCCAAAAGATTATCATAGATAACAGTCCCCTCCGGAACTAAAACACTGTCTTGTTCAGTCTGAATGGTGAGCGCAGATGCAGAAAGCGAGAAAACCAAAAGCAAAAATAACACGGAAACTATGATTTTTTTCATCTTTTTCCCTCCTTTTTAATCCGCCTTCGTCCCAATTTCACTGGGACTTCGGCGGACTTTTGTAAGCCCGGAAAACTTCAGTACTCTGGCAAAATCTTGGGTTTTTTACCAAAATGCGACTCGTAAATACTTGAATAACTATCTTTGCCACCAATAAAAAGCATCGTCGCAGGCATAACTTTTTTTGCTAGCTCACACATTTTAGCACTTATTTGCGCAATATCCCACTGGGCATGGGTATCTTCGCGTAATCTGGAAATATGATAAAGCTCGCGAGCATTGACCTTAATTAACACTCGTTTCCTGTGGGCATTGGTTAAAACATATTGGGCAGCAACGAAATTGTTTTTTGCAAATTCCGCATAAGCTTTATTGGTAATATTTATAATACGTTTAAACTGTTTTTCCATACCGCATTTAACAATTGATTCCGGAATCGTAACTCCGAGCCCTGGATCATAAAGCTGGCTGGTAAGGGTAGCGAGCCGATGGCGCTTGAGCTGGCCAAAACAAGCCGCTGAAACAACTAGATCAAAGGTTAAATCAACGTACTCAAATTCTCGCTGCGGCTTGTCATAGAATTCCGCATACTTAAAACAGGTTTTAATTAAATCTTTTTTGTCACCAGCGCTCATCTTTTTGGCGGCTTTTAGGCATTTCTTGAATGATAAATTGGTTGAGGTATGAAGCAGTGCGGCAACGGTTTTGTTGTCAGCGTCTTTGGTGTAATCAATCAACTCAACCTCATTCTTTGTTTTCCCTTTCTGTGTTCGGTGCTCCGTGCTCCCTCGGACTGAGTCCGCGGGATAGAATCCTCGGGACGAAGTCTGTGCTCTGAGTTCTAGATACGTTTTTTGATCAAAATCATTAGCCTCAGTAAAAAGAATGATGGAGGGGGCAATGGGTTCAACTAGCTTAAACATAGTTTGGCCAAGTTTTCTGACCTCGGCCAAAGGCGATGAAGCAAAACGTCTAAAAAGGAATTCAAGATTTCGGGCGTTAATGGTTTGCCCAAGCTGACCTTCGGTAGCCAGGGAAGTAACGTAGCGAGCATCTTCGGGTTCAATCCCCTTGCCTATCAGCTCATGATAAAACTTGTTTTGTTTTCTAATGGTTTCAACAAAATCTTTCTCGAACTGGGACCCCTTAATCTCATCTGGAATCAAGAAATCGTCTTCAAGCTTTTGGTAGCGCTGGGATTTTTCGGTATAAGCACAGAGTCTAAACTTTTCGATTTCTTCTAAAGCTAGGCGAGACACCCCGAGGATATCAAAATTAAAAACGGCATGCTCGGCAATGGAATGATGCCCCATCTTAAAAATAATGGCCGAGTTAGACTTTCTGGATTTTTCAACTTCTTCACGAGCAATTTTGCGCAGCTCATCAACGGCGCGGGGATCTCGGGAAATCCGGGCATATGAGGCCGAAATGGTTTCCGGGGTAACATCCTGGCGAGGCCGACTGGTTTTCTTTAAATCTTCCAAAACTTCGGTATCAACATTATAACCGGCAAGGATAACTTTCATATGAAATGTATTTTAGCAGAAATAAATCGAGATGGCTACTTACCTTCCCAAAATCACATACTGAACTGGGAGGGTGTCGTCTGGGGAAACATGAGGAACTCTAACTATCTCATTATCAGAATATATTGTGCCAGGGATAACAGATTCTTTAAGTTTAACATGCGCAAAATCAGGTCTAATCCCAAACATATCTCCCACAATATAGAGAGTTGGTAAGTATTCTGAAGCCTTGATTGCTGGGACCATTCCACTTTCTATGCTTTGCTCTGGAAAAGACAATGCCCAAAAGGCACTATCCACAATTGACATCTGTCTTGCGGTATCCGGATCGGTAATAAAAGGATAGTCGTCTGAACATAAACGCAATCTATCATCAGCATAGTAATGTTCTTCTAATTTATCAATTATGTAGCCTAAGGTTAAAGTAAGTGCATAAATTTGCTTCTTATCATCTAAAATAGTGCTAATCGTAGCATCCCTATCTTGAAAATCTTCTGCTGTTAGATATCCCTCTAGGTGGCTCAAAGCATCTGGATTTGACGCAGCCACCATTACTAGGTCGGGTATCAACTGCATCATCCCCAACCCTTGAGATCCCACATCAACACCAACTTCGCTACCGACCTGCCAAGCCAGGTTGCTATCATAATGAATTCCAAAAACATCATAACCCGATTCTGATTGAGCTGCGGCAAGATTGAACTCTTCTTCGTACTCACAACCGACCAAATGACATGCCCCAGCATTTTGCCATTGGTCTTCCTGGCTAGCAAAATACAGCTCGAAAAACATTTTATGATAATGCATTAACCTAGCCACATCCAAAGGAACAATATCTGGATGCCAATCGTGCAAAATGCCGCCTGCATTATCTAAATCATCTTTATAATTTTTTGTGATCTCTAGCGAATCATGGGCTTTGTCATCAAAAAATATAGCATGAGATCTTGTTCCTTCACCATAAATATAGACCTCACTGGCACCAGAAAGAAAGGAAAAAGAAGGAACCAGGTCACTTATCCTATACCCACGTAATATACCGATGGGAATTCTGGTTAGAGGTAAAAACTGTTCCAACGTTATGTTGGTGTGTGCGAAACGCATAATCTCATTTCCCTGAGGAATATAGGGTGAAATATTTGATCCATAGACATCGGCATAATATCGAGCATACCGTCCCATTCCCAAGAAATCAGCTCCTTGCTGGAGCCTGTCACTATATGAAGCAGCAGATCGGGCTCCAAAATCAAGCGGGGAATATTCCATTACCACTTGCTCAAGAGATCTATAATCACTACCTTCTGTTACCCCTCGATAGGTAACCCAAGACGTTGCCAGATGTTCCAAATATTTCTCAAAAGTTTCAAAACCTATGTCCCGAACTATGGCCGCATCAAGCCTTTCTCTACACTCTGGACGATTATATTGATCGGGGCTAATTTGCAGAGGAGTATCAGAATATACTAAAGTATTTACGAGTGCAGCAAGTTCTGCTTCCGGAAGTGCAATTTGTTCATTAGAAAGCACGCAGTGCGGCAAAATAATGGGAAAGTATTGGTTCCCAGGCAGCAAATCATAAGTAGAAGGACGAGCATCTTCTCTGCTGGCTGTATCAATGGTCATTCCTGGCCACGTAGGAAGTACGTTATTAGCACTATCCCCTATTGCTCCTGGTCCCATAAGATATTCCTCCTTCCTTGTTATCGACGGATTAAGGCAGAAATTTCACAAAACACCAAAAAATGCTAAAATAGAGCTATGAAGATCGGGATTGATATAGATAATGTAATAGCCAATACCTACCAGGACCTTTATGCCTTTTTTGATTCCTTTATGAAAAGAAAATCAGATCCGCATGAGACCATCCGCATTATGCGAAAGCACAAGATCAAGATGTGGTTTTATTTTTACAAAGCCTGGAGACAAAAAGTTATGACCAAGGTTAGCCTGATTGATGGAGCGGCTGAAACGATCCAGGGCTGGTCTAAAGAGCACCAAATTTATCTCGTCACCAGCCGCTACCCTATTTTTAACCGCCAAACCAAGTGGTGGCTTAAGGAACACAAAATTCCCTATTGGGAGCTCCACCATGCCCCGGAGACCACCAAACATCTAAAAGTCGATCGCTGTGATATTTTTATTGAAGATAATCTGGATGAGTGCGAAGTGCTAGCTGATCACTGCGAGCGGATTTTACTTTTTGATCAACCGTGGAACCAAAAACCGATTAAGCAAAAGAATATTATACGGGTGAAGGATTGGGAAGAGATCAGAAAAAATATTTAGGGGCACCCCTGACCATTAACCAGATAGGATTTCCCAGCGTCAGTTCCACCCTCGTCATTTCCAGGTGCTCCAATCAAAATATCATCAAATCCGTCCCCATTTACGTCCCCTATGCCAGAGACCAGGCCTGCATAATCATCAGCAGTTTCTCCGATGAGTGAAACATCTGCCATACTTAAATCTATAACTCCCTCAAACGGACCATAGAGTAAATAGGATTTCCCCGCTGCGGACCCTCCCTCATCATTCAGCCAGGCTCCAATCAAAACATCATCAAATCCATCCCCATTCACATCTCCAGCTCCCGAAACAATCCCAGATTCATCTTCGCTCTCCTCCCCAATAAATGAAACATCTGCCTCACTTAAATCTACTTCCCCATAAACCGGGCCGTAAAATAAGTAGGACTTCCCCGCATCTACTCCACCTTCATCATTGTAATTAGACCCAATCAGGACATCATCATAGCCGTCCCCATTTACATCTCCAACACGAGATACAATACCTGCAAGATCATGGCTAGCTTCTCCAATAAATGAAGCATCCGCAGTACCCAAATCCATTTCCCCATCAACCGGACCATAGATTAAATAGGACTTCCCTGCCTCCAGTCCAGCATCCACATTAAAAGGAGCTCCAATTAGGATATCGCCATACCCATCGGCATTCACGTCGCCGGCGGCAGAAACAAAGAAGAAAGGATCGTCATTAACTTCACCAATAAATAAAGCATCTGCAACGTCTGAATCTATTTCCCCAGCAAGAGGCCCGTAAACCAAATAGGAACCTCTGTGAGCCCCAGATCCAACCAGGACATCATCATAGCCATCGGAATTTACGTCTCCGGCTGCAGAAAGAAAGCCCGCAAACCCGGAAGGGTGTGCCCCCACAAACGAAACATCCGCATTACTTAAATCTATTTCCCCATAAAGCGGGCCATAGAGTAAATGGGATTTTTCACACTCAGATCCAACAAAAACGTCATCAAATCCGTCCCCATTTACATCTCCAGCGGCGGAAACAGGACCTGCATAGCACTCAGGACCTTCTCCAATAAATGAAGCATCTGCCGTACTTAACTCTATATCTCCCTCAACCGGACCATAGACTAGATAGGCTTTCCCGGCATCAATCCCTCCATCATCATTATATTCCGCTCCAATTATGACGTCGTCATATCCATCGCCATTTATGTCCCCTGCTCTAGCACTTATCCAGCCACCAGCCTTATCCCCACTACTTTCTCCTATAAATGAAGCATTTGCATTACTTAAACCATAGGTTCCAAAAAACAAATCTACCAGATCTTCTCCATCACAATCTTGATCGATTCCATCACATTCAATCTCGGGTGCTCCGGGATAAATTGTATTATCACTATCGTCACATTCCTCACAACCAATGAACCCATCACCATCGGTATCAAATTCATCAGCCGGAATTATTCCATCACAGTCATTATCATTTTCGTCACAAAGCTCTGGCGCACCAGGATAAATTGAAGCGTTATTATCATCACAATCTTGGTCTTCGGTATAACAGGTTCCGTAACCATCACCATCTTTGTCTTCACCACAAGAATCTGTATCATCATCAACAACCTCAGAACTTGGACAGGCGATTATAGGACTTGTGAAAAATGCGGAAATGATTGTGTCAGCGGTTTCTTCAACAACTTCTATAATTTTTTCCACGGTTTCGGAATCTTGGGAGGTTGGCGCAGAATTGGCAAACCTATTGTAATATGAAACCGCCGTAGAACGCAGTAAAGAAAGTCCGCTATTTATATCCATGTTTATAACTCCCCTTAAAAACTAAAAACCCCGATGGATTACCCATCGGGTTTCAAGAGCCTCATTCTTAGTATCTTATCGACCCCTTTTCTGAAAAATTTCACATTATTTGGGGATTGGGAAGAGATCAGAAAAAATATTTAGGGGCATCTCTGCACCGGTGACTGGCACCGGTGTCAGTCACCAATGCGTCAAGGGTCCATCATAATAACCGATCCGATTACTTCCCTTTACTACACATTCAATTTCTCCGCTCATTTTTCATCGACCTTCTTTAAATATAAAAATAACTACCTTTACGGACAAACATTTCCATAAAAAAGATAAGATTGGCCTCTATTATCCCCTCCACCATCATTCACAGGAGCTCCAATTAAAACATCATCATAACCATCTCCATCTACATCTCCTACACCAGATATTGAATAGCCAGCACAATCTTCATCATTTTCACCAATAAACATAGCATCTACCGCACTAGGCACCAAAGTAACATTGCCGGAAAAAGGTCCATACATTAAATATGTTTTCCCTGCTTCAAAATCGTAGGCACCAATTAAAATATCAGCATATCCATCGGAATTTACATCCCCAGCGTCGGAAACCGAGGAGCCGGTATGTGGGGTGTGTATGCCTAGACCACTAAACGAAGCATCGGCTAAACTCAAATCTATGGTGCCAGAAACCGGCCCAAAAACCACATATGCTTCCTCTGCACCATGCGTACCAATTAAAATATCAGCATACCCATCGGAATTTACATCCCCGGCGCCAGAGACAGCATAACCTGCCCCATCATGATTATTAATACCGTTAAAGATAGCTTCCGCCATGCTCGAATCTATTTCACCATAAACCGGACCATTAAATAAATATGCTTTCCCGATAGCAATTACTCCGTCACCCTCATCCGTGGATGGAACACTAGGTGCCCCAATCAAAATATCATCATATCCATCTCCGTTTACGTCTCCTGCCTCAGATACAAGACCTCCCGGTAAATATCTAAACACAGCATCCGCTGCAGTCGCATCCCATTCACCATATACTGGACCATAAAATAAATAAGCGTCATATGTGCCGTGAGATCCAAGCAAAATATCAGCATAACTATCTCCGTTAACATCTCCTGCACCAGATAAGGTCATACCAATATTATCCTCTTGATTTTCCCCAACAAAAGAGGCATCAGCCGTACCTAAATCAATTTCACCATATAAAGAATATGCTGAACCATAAATTAAATACGCTTTCCCTCCATCGGGCGCACCATCATCATTATCAACGGCTCCAATCAAAATATCGTCA
>JABMSE010000050.1 GCA_013204645.1 Candidatus Saganbacteria bacterium
CAGGGGAGGGGTTGGGGTGGGAAAATAGGGATATAAAAGGGGGAATCAAAATGAATGTATTAAAGTGGATCCTGATGATGCTTATTATTGTGGTTATGTTGGTGTTTCTATTTATGGCCTACGTGGGGATAATTTTTCCGCTTAAGGTTGATGAGACCCGGATGGGTCCCTATACTATTGCCTATGAAAGTTTTACCGGTCCTTATAAGGATACGGTACCGGTTTTTGCGAAAGTTTACGAAAAGATAAACGCTGAAGGCCTTAACCCTACTCGGAGCTTGGGGATATATTATGATAACCCGGCTGTTACCCCCGCTGATCAGCTGCGCAGTGATTGTGGGGTGGTGATTGAAAAAGCGGACCTGGCTAAGTTTAATAAGGTGAAAGGGAAATTTAAGGTCAAGAATATTTCGCAAGCGGATTGTGTTGTGATCGAATTCCCCATCCGCAATATGCTTTCCTATATGATCGGCCCGATGAAAGCCTACCCGGCTTTGGAAAAGTATGCTAAGAAAAAAGGCTACAAATGGGGTAGGTCCTACGAGCTTTACGATGAACCCCAGAAAAAGATCTTTTATGTGATGGAGATCGCCAAGTAACGCAAGCTAGCCTTGGTGCCTGGCACGATTAATGGGATTTATTTATTGAAGTGACAGTTTATACCGAGTGGCCCGGCTTTGGCCTTCTTTGGTTACTAATCTGTTCTTAATTAATGGAGTTAGGATTTGATTTAATCTTGAGCGTGTTATTTTTAGCTGCTTAATAAGTTCGGCTCCACTTATTGGTGATTTGTCTCTTAGGATCCGCAGAACTTCTTCTTGCCGCGGGGAAATACTGATCTTCGAAGTTGATGAAACCTGCAGATCTTCGATCCGTTTTTTTGTTTGCTTCAAAGTGCTTACAATTCCTTCGGCGACATATTCGATCCAATATGTTAAATTATTATCCAATTCTTTTGCTTGTCGGATTTTAAGATAGTAACGATTTCGGTCTTTGGCAAAGAAATCATCCAAACTGAAAATGTGATGAGTGTCAAATCCGCGTTGATATAGGATAAGCGTTTCCATTACGCGAGCTATTCTTCCGTTTCCATCTATGAAGGGATGGATAAAAACAAAACGGTGATGAAAGATCGCACAGACTATGACGCTGTGTAGATTTATTGTTTCTTTTAAATTTATCCAGTCAAAAAGTTCTTTCATCAGTTTTGGGGTTTCCGCAGGTGATGGTGGAGTGTCAATCCTAATGCCTCTTCCGTTTATTATGTAATTTGGTTTTTCTTTATATTTACCGATTTTTGATTCCGGAAGCAGGTCTTGCATTAAAAGTTTATGTAAATAAAGAAGATTCTTTTGGTTAATGTTTGACTGTGGCTTTTTGGCTATCCACTGCATAACCTTGAGGTAATTAACGACCTCTTTTTCCTGGAATTGCAGAGCCCCAATCTTTTCTCCGCGATCAATAGCTCGAACTTGGGGGAGGGTTAGCGGATTTCCTTCGATCGAAGTTGATGAATGTGCGGATCTTTCCCGGGCATCCCTTTGCAAAATCGGCAACCAGGCAACCTGTAGCGGAGCCAGGTCTATCCATGAATGGAGTTTACTCGCTTCATCAATCAGGTTTAAAAGATGCGGAGTTATTCGATATATCGGCTTATATCCCATGATGCCAGTATATCATTTGTGTCAAGTTTGTGTCAAGAGTTGCGTCAAGCTAATCTGTGCTGTGCCAGGCACCTAAGGAATGGTGCCTGGCACGATTAAATAGTAAGCCGTCCCCATTTATTTATTGTTGAACCAGGATTTCCAATATGATATTATTCAACTGTTATGGAAGTAAAACTATTCGATACTACCTTAAGAGACGGAGCTCAGACGGAGGGAATATCGTTTTCCCTTGAGGACAAGCTAAAAATCGCCAAGCTTTTGGATGAGCTGGGGATGCATTATATTGAGGGGGGATGGCCGGGGAGCAACCCTAAGGACATTGAGTTTTTTAAGGCCATAAAAAAGGTACCGCTTAAGAATGCCAAAATTGTGGCCTTTTCGTCAACCCGACGGCCAAATGTAGCCGTAGAAGACGACAAAAATATCGCCACCCTTTTAGCTGCTGAAACACCGGCTGTAGCTATCTTCGGAAAATGTTGGGATTTTCATGTTACCCATGCTCTTCGAACGACGCTTCCCGAAAACCTAGCCATGATCAAAGATACCGTGGCCTACGCTAAAGGCGCTGGCAAAGTAGTGATCTTTGATGCTGAACATTTCTTTGATGGCTATAAAAATAATCCACAATATGCTCTTAAATGTTTGCAAGCTGCCGAAGAGGCTGGGGCAGATGTGCTCTGCCTTTGTGATACCAATGGGACGATGCTGGCTTACCAGGCACAAAAGATTATCAACGAAGTTAAACCAAAAGTTAAAACCGCTCTGGGTATTCATGAACATAATGATTCGGCATGTGCGGTTTCGGTGACAGGCATGGCGGTGCACTGTGGTGTTACCCATGTTCAGGGAACCATAAATGGTTATGGCGAGCGATGCGGCAATGCTGATTTTTGTGCCATAATTCCCATCTTAAAACTTAAAGCTGGCATTGATTGTGTTAGCGACAAACAGCTTCAGAAATTGACTGAGATCTCACGGCATATTGCTGAAATTGCAAACCTTCCTCAATCGGCCCATCAACCATTTGTGGGAAGATCGGCTTTTTCCCATAAAGGCGGCATCCATGTTTCTGCGGTGAGCAAACATCCGGGGACTTATGAGCATATTAAGCCGGAGTCGGTTGGCAACGAAAGACGGGTGACGGTATCTGAGCTTTCAGGAATCAGCAATCTTTTGGTAAAAGCTAAAGAATATAAAGTTGATCTTAAGAAGGGCTCAGAGGAAGCCAAGGAGCTTATAAAAATCCTAAAAAATATGGAACATCAGGGATATTCGTTTGAAGAGGGTGAGGCTTCTTTTGAATTGTTGCTAAAACGAACCCTGGGGTTGATTAAGCCATTCTTTACTTTGGACGATTTTATAATTGAAACTCATAAAGAGGGCGATCAGCCGCCGGTGGTTACAGCGCATGTGAAACTGAAGGTGGCTGGCAAACTCAAAGAAGCAACCGGTACCGGTGATGGGCCAATTAATGCTATTGATAATGCTTTGCGTAAAGTGCTGGAAGATATTTATCCTCAGATTAAATCAGTAAAGCTTACCGACTATAAGGTTCGGGTGCTGGATAGTACCGCCGGTACGGCGGCAAAAGTTCGCGTTATCATTTCCTCAGCTGATGAAACCCGATCCTGGGGAACGGTGGGAGTTTCTACCAACGTAATTGAGGCCAGCTGGTTGGCGTTGGTGGATTCGTTGGAATATAAGCTAATTGGGTAGTGAGCAAAATGACATCAAGAATTAAATGTTGGTGTCTAGCTAGCGCATTATTTTTATTTATTCTGGGCAGCCTTGGCTGCTCAAAGCCTCCCATTACAGGACTAGACGTTACTTCTACAACCACAACTTCAACTTCAACCTCAACTTCTACGACTTCAACTTCAACTTCAACTTCAACTTCTTCGACTACAATGTCGACTTCAACAACTACGACCTCATCCACAATAACCAGCACGGCGCCCACAACAACTAGTACGGCCGCTACGACGACGACTGCAACTACGACGACGACTGCAACTACGACGACGACTGCAACTACGACGACGACTGCAACTACGACGACGACTGCAACTACGACGATGACTGCAACTACGACGACGGCAGCGACAACAACTACCATAACTACTACCACCGTAATAACAACTACGACTTCACCTACAACAACCAGTACGGCCGCCACAACAACCGCACCCAGCACGACAACTACGGCGCCCACTACTACAACTACCGTAGCAACGACAACAACTACCGTACCCACCACTACAACTACAGTAGCAACGACAACAACTACCGTACCCACTACTACCACGACAGCATCCACTACTACCACGACCGTACCAACTACCACTACATCAGTTTCAAGTACCACTACTACCACCACTACAACGATACTCACGACAACGACAACGACGACCACGGTGTCAACGACCACAACAACAAGTTCAACAACGAGTACAAGTACAACCGTTACTACAACCACTACAACCACAACTACTATCTACTTTGAAGAAAGTGATGAAGCCATTACCGGAGCATTTATTCAACTTGGAGATACTAGTGCAGCTTGGGACCAGAGTAGGTGGGATCAGGAACTAGCCTTTATGCAACAAATTGGCATGGATACGGTAATTATTGCCGAAAGTGTGGATTCTACATCCGCTTTTTACCCAACCATGATAAACAATTTTTCTGAAATTGGAAATCAACCTATCGAAAAAATATTAAACTATGCTGATAACAACGGCATGGATGTTTATATTGGTCTTCTTTCTTTGGACGAGTGGTGGGACCGAATAGATGTGCCTTTTCTTGATCAACTAACCATTTCAAGCCAAAGTATTGCTGCAGAACTTTTCTCGCTTTATTCCGGCCATCCATCCCTTAAAGGCCTCTATATCTCCCAAGAAATCGATAATATGACTTGGGTAGACGAATATTTAAGGGTTCGACTAGTAAACCGTTTCTTGAGACCGCTTTCAAATCAGATTAAAGCTCTTTCGCCCTCTTTGATTGTTTGCGAAGCGCCCTTTTTTAATCGAAACTATCAACAGCCAAATGAGTATGAAACTTGGTGGGCTAATACTTTAGGCGAAACCCCGAATCTAGATTTGATTATTCCTCAAGATGGTATTGGAGTGGAACACGCAACCTTAGCGGAAATGGAGGATTACTTTAATGCTCTAAAATCTGCTTGTATAAGCGAAAATCGAACTATCTGGTCGGATCTGGAGATATTTGAAAGGGACGGCAATCACAATGTCCCTGCTAGTATAGATAGAATCTCCCAGCAAATTGAAACTGAAGCCCCATTAGTTTCAAAAATCGTTTGTTGGGAATTTAGCCATCATCTGTCTCCGGCCAAATCAATCGCCACTTTAGATCTCTACAATAATTATGCCCGTTATCTAGATAACGAAGACCCACTTAGTCTTGCTTCTCAAAATGAAAGCTATACACTCTCAATTGTTCCTTCTCCGTCTTATCCAGACGCAGGAGGAGAACTTACCGACAACGTAGCTGACTACTCTTGGGATGATCAGGTGGGGTGGTGGGGAGAGTCTTCTATTTCTGTGATCCTAGATCTGGGAGTCCAAACACAAAATATTGCTAATCTCCGGGCTTATTTCATGCGCTCGGAATCCTCTGCGGTTTATCTGCCATCGGCTATTAGTGTTTCGGTCTCCAGTAACGGAGTTGATTATGATTATCTTTGTTCCCTTGACCAACTGATAGAAGAGGACAGCACGATTGTTCCTTTTCAATCAATTTTAAACTCTCCTGTTGATGGAAGATACATAAAGTTTGATATAAGTTGTGGTGGTGGATGGTTGATGTTGTGTGAGGTGAGTGTATATGTCACGACCCCTTGAGTCTAAGCTATTATTGTATTAAAATAGCAGATGGTCAATGTAAAAAATGCTTAGCCCACAAGAAACACAAATGATGAAAAAACACCCAAAGAGTAAAAAACCCAAACCAAAGTTTGGTCAACCAAAACAAGCTCCGAAAACCGGATCTTCTTCGTGGGATAATTACGTTCGTTTTATGATGAATCTCCCCAAAAACAATTCTTCAGAGCAATCTAACTCGGAAAGATAAAGTGGAATATTTGCGGGGTTTTTCCTTCAATGGCAAAAGTTAATAGCATTTTTTATTCTGTTGCGAATTTAAATTTATCATTTTACTCAAATATTGATTTTTAGCTTCTGCGAAAAATTCCATTTACGTTTCTATTTAGGCCTACTGTCAGTAGATTTAATAAGGGTCATAATGGTTGCTTTTTAACGTGGTTTGAAAACGATCCACAAACCATATAATGGTCCTCCTAACAGCATTAGGGCTCCCAAGGACATCCCACCGTCAGTTCCTAGAAAAGGTAATGCTGTAAGTAACCACTGCGGAAGAAATCCTCCTAGTATACAAATCCCGCCCCCCAGACCAATAATGGAAGGGCTGAACACCAAGCCAGCTAACCCAATAAGTTTTAACCAATCTAAACCACCAGATGCAATCCTAGAAAGACGAGGCCAACGGTTTTTTTTAATGGTTGTTTCATTCGCTGTTTTGGTAACGATTTTACTCGCCGCTAATGAAAGAGTTTCTCTTACCTGATCTGGATAGCGTCCTATTGCCCGTTCAGTCATAGCCACTCCAGCCAAGCGAACTTGAGCCACATCAAAAGGTTCTCCAGTGTCCAACAAACTTTGCGCCGTAGGAAGCTCTGCTACCTTACTCGCATTTAGGTTGAATGCTATAAGTTTTAGATTTATCATTTAAATATCCCTCTCAGTTTGTCTTGGGGACACTTTGCTAGCTGTGGGCTCAGGAAGAGCTTTTTGTTCTGCATGTTGATCTATTAATCTGGCAACTTCTGCTCGTATGCCGTCTATTCTGGCTGAATCTCTCTGAGATAATATTCTTAAAATTCTTTCTCTTTCCTCTGGAAAAAACATTAACAGTTGAGCAATTTCTTTGGATTTGAATGTTTGCAGGAAATCCATGAAAGCCCTCTGGATGAATAGATCCTCTGAGCTAATATTTTGCTGGGCTTTATCAAAAAATCCATATACAAGGAGCATTTTAGCTCTTCTTGGAAGTTTTTCTAAAACTCTTTTAGAATCAGAAAAACTTAATTGTTGCAGTGTTTTCTGAAAGCTTTTTAAAAGTTGTTTTTGCTGGTTATCGAAATGGCTTTTTTTTACCTGATAGTAGAGGGCTACTACGAGACCAATAACTGTGGCGATTCCTCCAACAGTAGGTAGAATAATTGCTAGATAAAGACTGGCTGCTGCGGATCCAAGCATGGCCGCAAAAAAACCGAGGCCAGCACCCACTAGTCCTATGGCAATTATCCCGTTGTATTTTCTCCTCAAAGGTAGGTTTTCTGATTTTTTATAATCGCGCCAAAAATTTTCTGCGCGTTCTATTGCTGTTGCTTGATCTGCTCTTGCAACGGCTTGAGTTGCATCAGAAGGTGCGGGTGCGGTGGGTATTTGATCAGAAGCTGGTTCTATTAATAACCCAGCTGGTTTTCTAGCTAGCAAACCAGCCAGTGCCCCCCTAAAAATCTGACTTTTTGCTTCAACAATTTTAAGGTCTATCACACATTGTCTGTCCCCACTTATTTCTAAAACAATAGTTCGATTGGCGTTAATGAAAATTGGGGGCTCAGTTGCCAGGCCTTCAAAGATCAATGCTTGTTGCGTTTCTGTATTTCCTATTGCGGTTCGTCCACCATATCTGATTAAATGAAGGCCTACGCTAGCATGTTCCCTATCCCCGACAACTCTTATTTCAAGTTGTTTAGGAGCAATATTAGGATCCTTAATTCTAATATCACAATCTGCACCGCTTCCAATTGTGATGGGGCGATTTTGGCGGTCTTGGGAGATATAAAGCGTTTTCCCATAAAGATGCAGAGTAGCTACGATATTTTTGCCCCAGCGTTTTTTTAAGTTTTTGGCAAAGGTAATGGTGGGAAAGTGCTTAATTCCGGTTGGAACTTTTCCCCTGCGGCCTATTATTGTAACTAATGGAATACTTCCAATCATATGCTTCCCTTTTTGTGCTAATTTAATCAATTATTTATCGCCAGCTTCGGCCAAAAATTTCAATATTTCTCAAATAAATTCAAAAATTTTACCGCCAAGGGCGCGCCCCGATTAACGCTTTTTTTGCAGTTTTCTTTATGCTATAATCAGAAATCGTAATTATGCGGAATTTGCCTGATACTGCCAAAATAAACAAGCAAAACCATCTCGAGATTGGTGGTTGCGATACCGTGAAACTTGCTCAAGAGTTTGGGACCCCACTTTATGTTTTAGACGAAAAAACCATCCGCAACCGCTGTCAAGGATATCTAAAATCTTTTAAAAAATACTATCCCAATACCGCGGTTGTTTATGCTTGCAAAGCCCTTTGTACAGCCGGCGTATTAAAGGTTGTAACTTCTGAAGGCTTAGGACTTGATGTTTCATCCGGTGGAGAAATTTTTACAGCCCTTAAGTCGGGGTGTGATCCCAAAAAAATCTATTTTCACGGAAATAACAAATCAAAAGACGAGTTAAAAATGGCCCTTAAAGCCGGGATTGGAAGAATTGTAGTGGATAATTTACAAGAACTTGAAAATCTAGACGAAGCAACAAAACAAACCAATACTTCTGCGCAAATCCTTTTGCGGATTAATCCGGGGATCGAAGCCCATACCCATGAATACATAAAAACCGGAACGATCGATTCTAAATTCGGCGTCCCCCAAAACGAAATCGACAATGCCGTTAAGCTTGCCCGAAAGAAAAAGCTTATAAGGTTGGTTGGTTTTCATGCCCACATCGGATCGCAGATTTTTGATGTTAAGCCTTTTGTGGACGAAGCAAAATTGCTGCTTTCCTTAACGCTAAAATATAAAACAGAGGAAATGAGCTTGGGTGGCGGATTTGGGGTTTCTTATTTAACCTCAGATGAACCGCCTTCACTTGATCTAATTGCCAAAGAAATTTCACAGGTATTGAAAAATAAAACCATGGCCAAGCTTGTGCTTGAGCCTGGTCGCTCGATCGTTGGCAACGCTGGAGTTACGCTTTACACCGTTGGTGCTGTGAAAAACATTCCTGGAATCAGAAAATATCTTTTTGTTGATGGGGGAATGTCGGATAATCCTCGACCCATCCTTTATCAAGCAAAATATGATGCCAAAATTGCCAATAAAGCCAATGATAAGCCAGGAGAAAAGGTTACCGTTGCTGGCCGTTTTTGTGAATCAGGAGATGTTTTAATTCGAGATATAAAACTGGCTGAAGCGAATGTTGGTGATATTTTAGCTGTGCTGTGTACCGGAGCCTATAATTATTCAATGGCTTCTAATTACAATCGAGTAGGGCGACCGGCTATGGTGATGGTGGGTGGTGGTAGTGCAACTTTAATTCTTAGCCGGGAGAGCTACGAGGACCTCGTTCGAAATGACGCCGTTTTGTGATAGAATAGGAATTAATTATTATGGTTATACCTTTTGATATTCGCTGGACCGACTTAGTTGATATTTTAGTTGTTGCGACCCTTCTCTATTATATACTGCTCTGGCTTCAAGGAACCCGTGCGGTTCCCCTTATTCGCGGTGTAATTGTAATTTTATTGATTTATTTGGGCGGCCGAATATTTGGGCTCTATACGATCAACTGGTTCTTTGATAAATTTGCAGCCGTTATTGCTGTAATGTTGGTTATTCTCTTTCAACCGGAACTTAGGCGAACGCTGGAACGTTTTGGTCGGGGTAGGGTCTTGGGTACGCTGGGGTTTGCGCCCACTCCGCATGGGAGTTTCTATGTCAGAAATGTGGTGCGCGCAGTTGAACAGCTTTCCGAAAATAAATTTGGGGCCTTGATTGTTCTGGAGCGGGTATCAGGTTTGACCGAATATTTGGAGTCCGGAACCCGCTTGGATGCCATGCTTTCGGCTGAACTTCTGGTTTCAATTTTTAATCCCAAGTCCCCCTTGCATGATGGGGCAGTTGTGATTCAAGGAGAAAGAGTACTTGCCTCAAGCTGTCTTTTGCCCTTGTCAGAAAGTCGCCTGCTTGATCGCCGCCTAGGAACCCGTCATCGCGCAGCGGTTGGGATTTCTGAACTATCAGATGCCCTGGCAATTGTGGTATCAGAAAAAACCGGAATTATTTCTTTGGCGGAAAACGGATATTTGACCCGCTATTTAACCAAGGATCAGCTCGAGGAAAAACTTTTCTCTCTTTACAAAGTAGAAAAAGTAAAAACCGATGCTTTTCCCTTTAAGACTTGGAGGTTGTGGAAAAAGTGATTTTCTCGTCCTCTATTTTGATCTGAGATGAAAAGAAAAACTTCAAAATTTATTAACCTCCTACAAAAGAAATCCAATATTGTAATGCTTACGGCTTATGATTATTCTTTTGCTAAGATACTTGATAGCTGTGAGGTAGATATTATTTTAGTAGGAGATTCTCTGGGCAATGTTATTTTAGGTTATGAAAATACCCTGCCGGTAACGATGGAGGATATGATCCATCATACTAAAGCTGTGGCGCGGGGAGTAAAAAGGGCACTCCTAATTTCTGATATGCCCTATAAATCTACGCTGGTTCCTAAAACTGCCTTGGAAAACGCTAGGCGTTTGGTGGATGCTGGAGCTCGTGGGGTAAAAATTGAGGGCATAGACAATTTTGAAAGTATTTCCGAAATTATCCAAGCTGGGATTCCAGTCATGGGACATTTAGGGTTTACCCCCCAAAACGTGAAAGAACTTGGAGGCTATAAGATCCAACGTTCACCGCAAATTATTGACGAAGCAAAAGAACTAGAAAAAGTCGGCGTTTTTTCAATTGTTCTGGAGATGATACCACCTGAGCTAGCAGGCAAAATTACCGACTCAATTAAAATTGCTACCATTGGTATTGGGGCGGGGCCACTTTGTAATGGGCAGGTTTTGGTAACTTACGACATGCTAGGGTTATATCCTAATGCCCCTAAATTTGCAAAAAAGTATGTAGATCTGGAAAAAGAAATCAGAAAAGCAATTAAGGAATTTGCAGAGGATCAATCTAAATAATTCTTCTTGGTGTGATATAATACTAGGAAAATGCCCCCGTAGCTTAGCTGGATATCCGCCTGGGTGCGGCTGCGGCACACGGAGGCGGCCCAAAGAGCAAGGGCTAAAGGCGCCTGTAGCTCAACTGGATAGAGCATCAGTTTCCTAAACTGGGGGTTGGGTGTTCGAGTCACCCCAGGCGCAAACTAAAGATAAGAGTTATGAATATTATATTAATCGGATTTATGGGAAGCGGTAAAACAGTGATAGGCCATAGGCTTGCCCGCGAGCTTAAGATGACTTATCTGGATACCGACCAGTTAATTGAAGAGCATGAACAGATGACGATTAACCAGATTTTTGCTGAAAAAGATGAGGGATTTTTTAGAAGCCTTGAGACTTCCGCCCTAAAATCACTGCATGCTTATGATAATTTTGTCATTGCTACCGGTGGTGGTATGGTGCTGCGAGAAGAAAATGTTAAAATGTTAAAGCGTTTGGGCCCGCTTATTTTGCTCTGGGCAGCTCCGGGTGTGATTTATGAAAGAATAAAGGCGCAAAAAAATCGGCCCTTGTTGAATGTGGCGGATCCCAAGCAAGAGATTCGGGGTATTCTTGAGGCCCGTACCCCCACCTATGAGAGGGTAGCGGATTTCAAGGTTGATACTTCAAAATTAAATATTGATGAAACAGTTGGGGGAATTATGCAATGGTTAAAATCAAGGTAGATTTAGAAAAAAGAAGTTATGATATTTTGGTTGGGACAGATATCTTATCTGACCTGGGAAAGTTTATTGAATCCCAAAAATGGGGAAAGGAAATTGTAATTGTGACCGACCCCCTGGTCAATGATCTTTATGGGGATGCTCTGCGCAAAGGATTGAAAAACTTTAGAGTGCATACCCTTGAGGTTGCGCGTGGGGAGCGTTATAAAAATCTAAAAGTTGCACAGGACCTCTATAATAGTTTGGTTAAACACTCGGTTCATCGGGATGCAGCCATTATTGTTTTGGGGGGTGGGGTAATCGGGGACCTGGCTGGTTTTATTGCTGCCACCTATATGCGGGGTATCAATTGTATCCAGGTGCCAACTACCTTGCTTGCCCAGGTTGATGCTTCAATCGGTGGTAAAACTGGAGTAAACCACCCCAAGTGCAAAAATTTAATTGGATCCTTTTATCAGCCGGTATTGGTCTATATTGACATTAAAACCTTAACTACTCTTCCGGCGCGTGAGATCCGAACCGGACTAGCCGAAGTTGTTAAATATGGGGTAATTTGTGATGCCGATTTTTTTAAGTTTCTAGAGGAAAATGCCCACCATTTAAATACTAAAGCCTTTGAGTCTCCTGATACTTTGCGGGCCGCGCTAAAGGTTTGGCAAATTATTGTGGCAGAATCTGCCAAAATTAAGGCCAAGGTTGTTGAAAAAGATGAGACCGAAAGCAACTTGCGGATGATATTAAATTTTGGCCATACTGTAGGACATGCCCTCGAAAGTCTTACTAAATATAAAACGTATAACCACGGAGAAGCCGTTTCAATTGGAATGGTGGCGGCCGCACGGATTGCAAATTGTATGGGAATGTTAAAAGCTGATCCCGTGGCCAGAATTGAAAATCTACTTGAGAAACTGGGGTTGCCAACCCAAATTGATGGGTTGGCATCAGCTAAAATTATCAAGGCGCTAGGAATTGATAAAAAGGTGGCCGCTGGTAAAGTGCGCTTTGTTTTACCTGAAAAAATCGGAAGCGTTGTGATTTCTGATAAAGTTCCACCAAAAATCATTAGGTGTGTTTTAAAGGAAATGGGAAGCAAATGAAAAACAGCGATGAGCAATTAAAAATTATTAAAGCTGGCGTTATTGAAGCAATCCCAGAAGAAGAATTGCTCAAGAAACTAAAAAAAGGAAAACCCCTTCGCATTAAATGGGGAGCGGATCCATCGGCTCCCGATATCCATCTGGGGCATACTGTAATCCTTAATAAATTAAAGCAACTGCAGGATTTAGGCCACGAAGTGATTTTTTTAATTGGTGATTTCACAGCTATGATCGGGGATCCCAGCGGTAAATCCGAAACAAGAAAACCTTTATCTGCGCTTGAGGCTTTAGAAAACGCAAAGACCTATCAATCCCAGGTTTTTAGGATACTAGATAAAAAGAAAACCAAGGTTGTTTATAATTCTAGCTGGCTTGAAAAAATGGGGCTAAAAGAAGTTTTTACGCTTTCCTCCCAATATACGGTTGCCCGCATGCTTGAGCGCAAAGACTTTAAAGAGAGATTTAAGAACCAAAGCGATATAACCGTTCTGGAATTCTTATACCCCCTCTTACAGGGATATGACTCGGTACATCTTGGTGCGGATATTGAAATTGGAGGTACTGACCAAAAGTTTAATCTTTTAATGGGACGCACCCTTCAACAAAAATATAATCAGGAGCCCCAGGTTGTAATAACTCTTCCCTTGCTCGAAGGAACTGACGGAGTTAACAAGATGAGCAAATCGCTTAATAATTATATCGCAATTACTGATTCCCCTAAGGAAATGTTCGGCAAAGTTATGTCTATTTCCGATAAGCTTATGTTGCGTTATTATGAATTGTTAACTGATTGTTCGCTGCCGGAGATTTCCGCCATGCATCCCAAAGAAGCCAAGAAGAAATTGGCGGCCTTATTGGTTAGTAGATTTTATGACGAAAAAAAAGCAAAAATCGCTGAAGCAGAATTCGAATCGATTTTCTCTAAGGGGAATCTGCCCCGAGATATCCCGGTAAAAAAAATGGGAAAAAAGGAGATAAACATAGTTTTGCTACTGGCTGAAACAGGTTTAGCATCTTCAAAAGCTGAGGCCCGACGATTAATTAAACAAAAGGGTGTCTCAGTTGACAGCCAAGTTGTAATCGATGAGAACGAGGTGGTTGACCTCTGTGCCGAAAGAATTCTAAAAGTTGGAAAGCGAAATTTTCTAAGGGTTAAGTCCTAAAACATGAAGATTCTAATTATCGGAGCAGATGGCCAATTAGGCACAGATCTAGCTAAAGTAATTCCAAAAGAAGAACAGATCCCAACCACGATTTTCGATATTGATATAACCGATAAGCTTAAAACGCTTGAAGCCCTCAAAAAATATTCTCCTGATGTAGTCATTAATACTGCGGCTTATCACAATGTGGATGCCTGTGAGATGGATGCGGCGCCCGCTTTTGCGGTTAACTTTTTTGGGGTTAAAAATCTTGCGCAGGCTTGCCGTGAGATTGATTGTGTCCTGGTTCATATTTCAACTGATTATGTTTTTGATGGAAAAAAAAGCAAACCTTATGTTGAAACGGATTGCCCTAATCCCCAATCTGTATATGCTATTTCGAAATTAGCTGGTGAGCAATGTGTTAGATCTATGTTAGATAAATATTTTATTGTAAGGAGTACAGGACTTTATGGGGTTGCTGGTTGTATGGGGAAGGGGGGGGTAAATTTTGTAGAAAACATGATCAAACGGGCGACAACCCAGCCAGAACTCTCGGTAGTAGTCGATGAAGTGCTTGCTCCAACCTATACCACCGACCTTGCGTCTAAAATCTATCAGTTAATCCAGACCAAAAAGTATGGTCTCTACCACATTGTTAATCATGGCCAGTGCTCCTGGTATGATTTTACCTGTGAAATTTTTAAGCTTTTAAATCGCAAGATTGCTATTTTTAAAACAGACGCAAAAGCCTTTAAGGCTCTGGCGAAACGGCCCAAATATTCCGTCTTGAAAAATGCTGCCTTGGGAAAACTGGGAATGGATGATTTACGTCCCTGGCAAGATGCGTTGAGCGCTTATTTGCTTGAAAAAGGATACTATGAAGATCGCCCTAGTCCATGATTACCTTAATCAGTTTGGAGGAGCAGAAAGAGTAGTTTCTGCTTTGAATGAGATCTGGCCAGATGCCCCCATTTATACTTCAATCTATGATGAGAAAAAAATGCCAGAAGAATTTAAGCGCATGGATATTCGAGTTTCTTTTATGCAAAAACTCCCTTTGGTCTTTGCCCTGTTCAAATATTATTTCCTGTTTTACCCCCTGGCATTTGAACGTTTTGATTTAAGCCAGTATGATGTGATCCTTTCCTCTAGTTCAGCATTTGCTAAAGGAGTGAGAAAAAGACAAGGGCAGTTGCATATTTGTTACTGCCATAACCCCATGCGCTTTGTTTGGCGTTACGAAGATTATACTAAACAGATGTCAATCCCTTTCATTTTTAAGTTTATATTGCCTTTTTTGCTTGATCCGCTCAAAAAATGGGATCTAGAGACCGCTTCCGCAGTTGATGGCTATATTGCCAATTCAAAAACCGTCGCCGGCCGCATTAAAAAGATTTATGGTCGCGAATCTGTTATAATAAATCCGCCGGTTGAAACTGATTTTTTTAAGCCATCAAATATTGATGGCGATTATTTTTTGGTGGTTTCACGTCTTAATGCCTATAAGAGGATCGATCTGGTGGTTGCCGCTTTTAATCGGCTTGAGCTCCCCTTAAAAATTGTTGGGAGTGGACCTCTCTTTAATAAGTTAAAGAAAGAGGCCTCATCCAACATCGAGTTTTTGGGTTCAGTATCTGATTTTAATTTAAGAAAAATTATAGCCGAATCCCGTGCCCTGATTTTTGCCGGTGAGGAGGATTTTGGAATTGTTGCCCTTGAGGCCATGGCCTGTGGGCGCCCGGTAATTGCTTATCGGGCCGGTGGGGCAGAAGAAACTGTAATTGATGGGCAAAATGGGATATTTTTTGATCAGCAATCGGTTGATTCCCTGATAGGTGCAATCAAAAGATTTCAATTTGAAAGTTTTGATAAGGGAAAAATCAGGGAAGATGCAGAGAGGTTTAATAAAACCATTTTTAAACAGCAAATTAAGGCCTTTGTAGATGAACAAATTAACAAAAATTAATCTCAATTCCTCGCAAATATTTAATTTCGCTATAGAAATCTTGATTCTGGTTGTGATCTTTGTGATGCCTACTATTTTTGATCGGCGCTTGGGCATTGTTTTTTCCGGCACCAAAACCACCTGGATGAGGGTTTTGGGTTTAATTATTCTTTCTCTTTGGGCCATTAAGATCATCATTTGCAAAAAACACCCTTTTGTGCGAACCCCGCTTGATTGGCCAATTCTTTCCTTTATGCTTTGTACAACCATTGCAAGTCTCACTTCTTTTCATGTTTATACGAGTATAGCGGGCTTTTATGGCCGCTATGAAGGGTTGACTAGTTGGTATTTGTTTTTTCTTTTCTTTTTTGTAATTACTAATTACATTAAGTCTCTTGAACAAATTAAAAGAATAATTGTTACAGTCCTTTCGGCGGCCACCCTGATGGCGGTTTATTCTATAATCCAGAGACACGAGTTGGATCCTTATAGGTGGGGTGGAGTGGTTACCTGGCAGAGGGTAATTGGAACCATTGGCCAGCCCAATTTTATTGCTGCTTATATGCTCATGGCTTTTTTCTTGGTTCTAGGGCTCTTTTTACTTAAGAAGAAAGAGCCTCTGACACCTTTTAATTGGTTTGAACAATTTATCTGCCTTGGTTATTTTGTTTTTGGTCAAATTGTATTTTTGGTAATGATCTTTAATATCAATCTGCCCACGGTGGCAAGTACAATCCTTTGGTACTTAAGCTTTTTAGCTATTACCATCTCTGTTCTTCTATTTAGTTTTTCCTATAATAAACTTTCTCCTAAAATATTTAATCTGGTGTTGGGGATAGGATTGGTTCTCATTTATATTTGTATCCTTTATACGCAGAGCCGGGGAGGTTATCTGGGGTTGTTCACCGGGATAGTTCTTTTTGTAATTGTTTGCGGCCGGCAAGCCATTTTTGATAATTGGAAAAAGATTGCAATTTTGGGGTCTTTGATTATTTTGATTTCAGCCGTTACCATGACGCGCGCTGAATTTTCACCTTTTGAAAGGTTTGCTTCCGAAATATCTACTAAAAAGGCTAGTGTTTCTAGTACAGCCCAAACCAAGTTAGAATTAAAAGGAGCGGCGGGGTCGCGGGGTGAAACCTGGAAGAGCGCTTTTGCTGTGATTGCTGACTATCCGGTATTTGGTATTGGACCCGAAGTATTAAAAATGATATTCCCTAGATATGAGACAGAGCTGTTTAGATTTAGGGAAGCCTTTCATGTGAAACAGGACCGTTGCCATAATGAAATTTTTGATGTTGCCGTAACTAAGGGGTTGATCGCCTTTTTTGTTTATCTCTGGTTGCTCTTTGTTGTTTTCCGCGTGGGTTGGCTAAAGTCCCGGAAAGCCGATGGAAATGTTAAGCCTCTGCTGGCGGCAATGTTGGCGGCTGTTTTATCCTTTTTAATCCAAAATCAATTTAGTTTTGGGGTCGTAGCCATTACTTCTTTGTTTTGGATTATATGGGGGATGATTATGGTGGTCCCCCCAACTCTTTTTATCCCTCTTGCTACACGAGACAAAGAGGAAACCTTTTCATGGCAGGAAATTCCCTGGATTCCAGTTGCCATGGTGATTATCCTCAGCTTACTTTTTGTTTACATCTCATTTTTTTCGTTTAGGGGAGATCTTTGGTTTAAGTCCGGAAAAACTAAATCCCTTATCCCGCGGCCAGCTGAGGCCGTCAATGACTATCAGAAATCTCTTAGCGTTTTTCCTTTTGAAGGGGGAGCAATCTCTCATCTAGGAATTGCTTACCTTAATTTTTCAAACACTCTACCGCCGGAAGAGAGGCTCGAATATATAGAGAAAGCTGTCACCACCTTAAAATACGGTACTCAGATTGACCCCTACAATGCGGATAATTTCTATATGCTTTCAAAAATATTTCTTATGCTTCAAATGCCAGATAAGGCGCAAGAACATGCAGAGATTGCCATAAAAATTGATCCTTATTATGCCGAAGTTTATCAGATCCTAGGTATAATTTATGCTAGGCAAAAAGAATTTGATAAGGCGGCACAACATTTCAAAAGGGCCTTTTTTATTAACCCCAATTTAGTTGAGCCCATGCAAAATCTAAAAGATCTTTACCGGAGTATGGGCAAAGGGCCGGAAATTCTTTTAGTATTTGAAAAAGCCTTGGATAAATATGGGGATAATTTGGTTGTCTTAGAAGAAGTAGGCGATTTATATCTTGAGCAAGGAAAAGCTGAAAAGGCCTTTACTGTTTCCCAAAGGATGATAGCCTTAAATCCGGATCTGTCGGCGGGGTATATTTTACGGGCCAGAGCGAATTTAGGCCAGGGAAAAATTAGAGCGGCGTCCTTAGATCTTCAAGATGTACTGATACGTGACCCAAAGAATATTGATGCGCATAACCTATTAGGTGCGCTTTATGGGCGGCAAGGAAATGTCTCCCGAGCCAGGGAAGAGTTTGAACAGGTTCTAGTCCTTGACCCAAATAATGCTTTCGCAAAAAAGATGCTAAAGCAATTGAGATAACTCATGTTTAAAGTAATCTTAGACGCAATTATAATAATTGTTTCTTTTATCTTGGCTTATTTTTTTAGGTTTAAGGTCCTTCTTTTTCTTACCCCGGGATCAATCCCAATTTTAGAACAATATTTAAGTGTTTTGGTTTTTATTGTCCTGATTTGGTTAGCTGTCTTTAAGTTAATAGGGCTATATGATAGGAAATTTAGCAATCTCATTGATGAGCTGGCTTCACTTTTTTGGGGAGTAACCCTTTCAACCTTGATTTTGTTAGGGCTTCTTTTTCTTTATCGAGAGTTTTGGGTTTCCCGCTTGGTGGTGGTAAATGCCTGGTTTATTTCGGGGCTTTTGTTAGGGAGTGCGCGTTTAATTGCTTTTCAGGTTAAAAGACTTTTGTACGCCAGGGGGATTGGGGTAAAAAACACCTTGATTTTAGGGGCAGGGGAGATGGGATGTCTTTTGGCCCTAAAAATTAGCCAGGACAAGGGTATTGGTTATAATGCAGTTGCTTTTTTAGATGATGATCAAGCAAAGAGGGGCAAGGTATATCATGGGGTTTGTGTTTTGGGTCCAGTTTCACTGGTAAAAGATGTTATCCGTACGCACAAAATCCAGGAAGTAATCATTGCCAGCCAAAAATTCGGCGCCACGAATATTTTAGACATTATTACAGAATGCGAGAAGTTTGGGGTAGAATTTAAAATTGTGCCTGGGATTCTTGAATTAATTGCCAGCCGGGTGGATGCAGATGAGCTGGCCGGCGTGCCCCTGGTAACTATTTCCGAAATTAGGCTTAAGGGGTTTAATGCGGCGCTTAAGCGCACAGCTGATATTATTCTTTCGGCTATTGGTATTGTGATTATTTCTCCCATTTTAGTTTTATTTGCATTACTTGTGAAGTTAACTTCGGCTGGGCCGATCTTTTTTGTTCAGGAAAGAGTTGGGCTGGAGGGAGAAGCTTTTTCGATGTATAAATTCCGCTCTATGATATTCGATGCAGAAGCAAAATTTCCTGATTTGGCACCTCTTTCTGAGGTCGACTCTCCTCATTTTAAAATAAAAGACGACCCACGCATAACTGCCTTGGGGCGATTTATGCGGCGTTTTAGCATTGACGAACTCCCCCAAATATTTAATGTCCTTTTAGGAGAGATGAGCTTGGTGGGACCACGCCCCCCCTTGCCACGCGAAGTTAGTAAGTATTCTGTGTGGCAGAAAAAGCGCCTTAGGGTGCGCCCAGGTATTACAGGGCTTGGGCAGGTTTCTGGTAGAGCCTTTCTTCCTTTTGATGATCTAGTGCGATTGGATATCTATTATATTGAAAACTGGTCACTTTGGCTGGATTTCAAAATCCTCTTGCGGACTGTTCCGGCGGTTATTTTGGGAAGTGGGGCTTATTAGTATTTCTAATTGTGCGAATTTACTTTTCCCTCCAAATCAGATATAATAATAAACTGACGTCATGAAAAAATCCACCAAAATTATAATTGTTGGAGCTGGTCCGATTGGATGTTATTTGGGCCAGCTTTTAGTGCAGATGGGGTTTGATCCCCTGCTGCTTGAAGAGCATTCCGAAGTGGGTAAGCCGGTTCAGTGTGCCGGGATTGTCGGACGCGGTGTCTTTGAGGAAATGCGTATTCCTATTTCAAAAAAACCAATCCTCAATGAAATTGCCGGTGCTAACGTAGCTTTTAATGGTTCTTCCTTTGTCCTAAATCGATCAAAGGTAGCCTATATTATTGACCGGGAAATGTTTGATAAAGAACTTAGTTCTTCTTTAAATATTGAATTTAATACCCAGCTTATTGAGGCTCATCCCATTAAAGATGGTTATATCTTAAAGACCAACAATGGAGAGTATTTTGCCAATTTGGTTATAGGTGCAGATGGGCCCAACTCAAAAGTCAGAAAGTCGCTTAATTTCGTATCTGATATGAAGCTTTATCGTGGTTATCAGTACCGGGTTAAGATGACCCCCAAGCAGCAGGATTTTGTTGACGTCCACTATGTAAAGCCCTTTTCTTTATTTACCTGGGTTATTCCCGAGGGTAACGGTACAGTTCGGGTTGGAACGATCTGTAATAATCCCTACCAAGAATTAGCAGATTTTATGGAGAAAACCGGCATTTCAGGTGAAATTGTGGAAAAAAATGCTGGGGCTATCCCAATCGGGACGTGTCAGCTGGTACGTGACAATGCGGCCTTGGTGGGGGATGCTGCCTGCCAGGTAAAACCCATCACTTCTGGAGGAATCTACTATGGGATGAAATCCGCTGAACTTTTGGCGGATGCCATAAAGGAAGGAGACCTTGCTTCTTATCAAAAAAGGTGGAGTGAAGAATTTGAGCAGGAGATAAGGGTTTGCCTGCTGGTCAGGTATATCATGGAAAATATGGGTGATGATGTCTTGTTAAAGATTTTTTCCTATGTTAAAGATAATGCCAATTTAATTGAGAAGATTGGAGATTTTGAAAACCACTCTTCGGTTTTATGGAGCTTGGTGTTGAATCCTAGGACCTATCCTACCATTGGATCCTTGCTTATGGGCATGGCAAAAAATCCTAAGTTTATTCTTCGTTCCCTTTTGCGACTGCCGCGTTAATTGTGAGGGGAAGTTTGATATGCATAAAGACATTATATTAGTTACGGGTGGCGCTGGCTATATCGGCTCGGTCCTGGTTAAAAAACTAGTCGAACAGGGTGAGAAGGTGCGCGTCTTCGATAAACTTTATTTTGGAGAAAGTGGCTTAAGCTCCGTTAAAGGAGAGATTGACCTAGTAGCTGGTGATGTTCGCAACTTTAACGCTGACCTGTTAGATGGAGTCAAAGGCGTTATGCATTTTGGCTCCTTATCTAATGATCCAACCGCTGAATTTGATCCTAAGGCTAATCACGAAATTAATTTTGAGGGGACGATGCGGGTAGCAGAGGCTTGCAAGAAAAAAAAGGTTAGACGCTTTACGTTTGCTTCTTCGTGCGCGATCTATGGTTTTCATGTTCAAGGCATAGCAGATGAAAGTTTCCCGGCTAATCCTCAGTCTGAATATTCACAAAGCAAATTGGATGCCGAAAATGGATTGATCTCTCTTTTGAGCGATAATTTCTGCCCGGCAATTCTTCGCCAAGCCACAGTTTTTGGTTTTTCAGAGCGGATGCGCTGGGATCTAGTAGTTAACACTATGACCATGGATGCTTTTGATAAGGGACGCATTCATGTTTATTGTGTGGGGGATAATTGGCGCCCCCTGGTAGATGTCGGAGATGTGGCCGTTGCTCACATGAAAATGCTGGAAGCACCCGAAGAAAAAGTCGCGGGTCAAATATTTAATTTGGTAGATAGGAATTTTAAAATCCTTGAGTTAGGTCATTTTATTGCAGAAACCCTTAAGAGCTACAAAAAAGTAGATGTGGATGTGCTTTTTGGCACCAAAGAATCTCGAAGCTATCGGGTTTCCGGGGAGAAGTTGAAAAAGGTTTTGGATTTTGAGCCATCTGTCTCAGTTAAAGATGCGGCAAAAAAGATCTGGGGAATCCTTTCCTCTGGCCGCTATACTGATTTTTCCAATCCAATTTATTATAATATTGAGTGGATGAAGCTTTTGGTTGAAATGGAGCAAAAATTAAAAGTAATTGGGAGGGTTTTTTAGATGCAAATTGGTTTTGGTTATGATGTTCATAAATTAGTTAAAAAGCGTGCGCTGATTGTGGGGGGGGTAAAGATTAAGCATCCAACTGGTTTGTTGGGGTGGTCAGATGGGGATGTGTTGGTTCATGCCGTAATTGATGCCCTAATTGGGGCGATGGGTGAGGGTGACATTGGAAGGCATTTTCCCCCGAAAGATGTAACTTACAAAGGAATCTCAAGTCTTAAACTTTTAGGGTTTGTAAGGGAGCTTTTGCGTGAACGTGGCTATGCAATCAATAATATTGATGCCACGATTGTGGCAGAGGAACCACGTTTCGCTCCCTATGTTGCCGAAATGAAAAACAATATAGCACAGGCGCTGGAAATTTTGCCGCAGTTAGTTAATATTAAGGCTAAAACCGAAGAAGGATTAGGCTTTACGGGAAGCAAGCATGGCATTTCTGCTTATGCCATTTGTTTGGTTCATAAAGAGGTAATATGAGACTTGGGGTAAATGTTGATCATATTGCGACTTTGCGGGAAGCTCGAAAAGAAAGCTTTCCTGATCCCCTTTACGCTGCCAAAGAGGCAATTGCCGGTGGGGCACAGGGAATAGTTTGTCATCTGCGTGAGGATAGGCGACACATTAAGGATGCTGATGTTTTTCGGCTGCGTAAACTAGCGGTGCGCCTGGATCTTGAAATGGCTGCTACAATGGATATGCTTAAATTCGCTTTAAAATTAAAACCGCATATGGTAACCATTGTACCGGAAAAGAGACGAGAGATAACTACTGAAGGAGGACTTGAGGTTAATTCAAAAGTTAAAAACTTGTCCCGAGAATATCGAGGGAGTAAAAATTCAAAATTGAGGTATATTATTGAGAAATTACAAAGTAGGGGTGTAATTGTAAGTTTGTTTGTGGATCCCGAACCAAAGCAGATTAAAGCCTCAGCGGAAATTGGGGCAGAGTTTGTGGAAATTCATACGGGAAGATATGCCAATGCTTCTTACCTAAAGGGGAAACGAAGAACTTTGAGCCGAGAACTATCCCAAATAGCTAGCGCAGCTAAATTAGCTAAAAGCTTAGGGCTTCGGGTTAATGCTGGCCACGGCTTAGACTATAATAATGTAAGGGCAATTGTTCGTATTCCTGAAATTGAGGAGCTCAATATTGGGTATTCAATTGTCGCGCGCGCGGTTTTTGTTGGGATGAAAAAAGCAGTAAGAGATATGAGGAGGAAAATGAGATGAAGGTAGCTATTGGTTCTGACCATGCAGGATTTAAACTAAAAGAGATTGTAAAAGCTTACTTAAAACGCAAAAAAATAGAATTTAAGGATTTTGGTGCGCAATCGGAAGAATCGGTGGATTATCCCGACATTGCGCATCCAGTTGCCAAAGCAGTTGCCGCCCGAGCTTTTGATCGTGGAATACTTATTTGTGGCTCTGGGGTGGGCATGTCTATTGTGGCCAACAAAACCGGGGGGATCCGCGCGGTCCTGGTACATGATACCTATACTGCTAAACAGAGCCGTCAACATGGGGATTGCAATATACTTTGTCTGGCCGGGAAAAAACTCAACCGGGCAGCTGCCACCAAGATCGTGGATGTTTGGCTTAAAACAGAGTTTTCTCCCGAAGAGCGGCATTTACGCCGCATTGGCAAGATTGAACAATAATGGATAAAAAGATGAAAGCCCTCATAATGGCTGCGGGTTATGGAACCCGGCTTGAGCCGTTAACTTTGGCTGTGCCCAAGCCCATGATTCCGATTGCCAACCTTCCTACTATGCAGCATAATATCGAGCTGCTTAAGCGATATGGTTTTCGAGATATTGTGGCCAACGTCCATTATTATCCAGAACAGATAGAAAATTATTTTGGAGATGGATTTGATTTTGGGGTTAATCTTTCCTACTCCTACGAAAAGGAGTTGTTAGGGACAGCTGGTGGAGTTAGACGCATGGCAGTTGATATAGCCGAAATAGCCGAAACTTTTTTGGTCCTATCTTCTGATGCCCTAACTGATTTAAATTTAAAACGTTTACTTGCTTTTCATAAAAAGAAAAAGGCCCTTATAACGATTGCTTTGGCAGAGGTTAGCGATGTTAGCCAATTTGGAGTTGTGATTACCGATGACGATGGGAAAATTACTGGGTTTCAGGAAAAACCCAAAGCCGAAGATGCTAAGAGTAAGATGGTCAATGCAGGTGTTTATGTTATTGAACCAGAACTTTTAAAAATGATTCCCGAAGGCTTTTATGATTTTGGAAAAGAACTTTTTCCCAAATTGGTTTCCCAAAAAGTCCCAATTTATGGGTATCCCATGGTTGAATACTGGAGTGATGTGGGTGGTCTCACAAAGTATATCCAATCCAGCTACGATGCCATGAAAGGGGTGGTTCAAGTTAGGATTCCCGGGCGCCGAGTTTCTAAGTCTACCTGGATTGGTTCTCGCGAAAAAATAGATAAATCTGCGCGTTTTGAGGGGGCAGTTATTATCGGGGACCGCTGTCGAATCGGCAAGAATGTATATATCAAGGATTCTGTAATTGGAGATAAATGCGTGATTGAAGATGGCAGTATAATTCTTGGTTCAGTATTGTGGTCAGATGTCGTGGCCGAAAATGGAGTTGAGATAAACCAATCGGTTATTGGTAATTGGTGCCATATTGGCGAAAAAACTAAAATTTTACCCGAAACTATTATTTCTAATCGCTCGATTATTCGAAAACAAAGCGAAGTGCCGCCCAAGACACACCTTCAACCAAATTCGATTGTATAATATGATTAGATATTTCAAGTCGGTGGTTTTTTGGCTATTTTTTATCACTTCCACAATTTTCTTGTCAATTATTCTTTCTTTGCATTCACTTATAACAAAGCCAGCGAATAAATTTGGCTATTTTCTTGTTGCCTTCTTTTCAAAAATCCTTTTATTGATTTCTTCTATTCCGGTTGAAATCAGCGGTAAAGAAAATGTTGGGGAGGAGCAGGCAAAACGCGGATTGATTATTGCGGCTAACCATTCAAGTTTTTTGGATTTTTTTGTGCTTCAAGCTAATTTGCCGGCCGGTGTGAAATTTGTAGTTTGGGGAAAGGGATTTAACATGCCCTTTTTAAAAAGCATCTATAAAAATCTGGACTATATCGGAGTAGGAAGGAGAGAGGATGTGGTTTCTTCTTCGCTTAAACTTTATAATGCCCTAAAACAAGGTGATAAGCTGGTAATTTTCAGCAAACCTGCTATGCAGAAAGAAACAGACTTTCAGTTTGACGAAAATATTGTTAGGTTATCAGAAACTTCCAAAACCGAAATTTTGCCTATCGCCATCAGGAACAGTCAAGGGGTGCTCCCTTTCTCCAAGTTTTTGCTTAATCCAGGTAAAGTTGAAGTTATAATCGGTACCCCACGCTTTTTCCCCTCGGTTGAAGAACTTAGAAATGTAATTTTGGAGCTGCGCCAGGCACCGCTAGAATAACCAATCACCAAGATACAAGGTACAAAGAAAGTTCAAATTTCAATCACCAAACGGTAATTTTCTGGCAGGATTGATTATTGAATTTTGGTTATTGGATATTATTTGGTTATTGTATCTTGGTTATTGGTTATTCAAAATAGATGCAAGTTTCCCCCATCTCAGTACGATAAGTATTGTAGATGAGGAAAAATTATGCATAATATTTCGGTTACCCCCAATCTGCCCAATGCTGCCCTTTCGCAAACTAGTAAGGGCGCTGGCAAAATTGATTCGCAAAGCCCGAGCAATTTTTTTGAGATAGCCTCGGAAAATCTTATGAAGCTTGCTCCCTCCCAAACCTTTATGGTGCCCGGAAGCAATAATGATGAGTCCATTAGTTTTTGGAAAGATAAATTAGAAGTCGAAGAAGGCATCCCCGATTTGGAAGAATGTATTGAAGAAAAAGTCGGGGATCTCATTTCTCAAATCGCAGAACTTTTAAATAGTGAGGATGAGGAATAATTCTCCGAAGCCACGAGTCAGCCGAAATCTGACGAGGGCGGAGGAGGATGCAAGTTTTTGCTCCCTTATCCCGATAGTAGAGTAGGAGGCGCAAGCCTTGACCCGTAGGTGAAAATTAGGTGAAGAAGGAGGTGAAAAAGTATGAGCGGATTACAAGCAGAAGCTGTCGACGGAATGGCTGATGTTGAATCAGCAATCGCAGATGAGATATCAAACTTAGGTCCTTCAGCAGAAGCCAATGAGATTTTAGATGCTACTATGACGATTAACAACCATACTACTGCCGGTACACTTTACACAAACGCAGCTAACATCGATAAGGGATTGAAACAGAATGCTGTAAGAGGATAACAGAGTCAAAGAGGGGGAAGGCTAACCCCTTCCCCCTCAAATCTAAATAACCTTGAAAACGAATAAAAATAATAAAAAAGGAGGAATAAAATGACTGTCCAACTTCCAGGCGTCAATCCTGGTGTTACTTATTCTCGGGCCAATACTTCCACTAGCCAAAGTTTAGGTGCAAGTTTCTTTGAACGGCTTTATGATAAGATGCAATATATTTTGCGCGTTTCAAGTGACAGTGAAGTAAACGCAGTTGAAAATGCCTTTATTACTGGTTTTTCCGCTACCGGGGATTGTGGTTCACAATGGTCAGAGGTAGAAAGCTTAACTGCACAAGGGTTAGGCGGGGAAGCTGTTTATAGTGATGCTGCAGCTACGCTTTGGGCTACTATGGAGATGAATGATATCCAAACCACCTTAACCTTTGCTCTTAATTTAATCTCTACTTTGAATGACTTAGACGAAAAGGCAGGAAATCTTTTAACGAGGTAGTTTTATGGCTTTTATTCAACAACCAATGATCTGGCCTGGGGTTAAAGCTCCTTCTCTTGAGTGGGAGTCATCTTTTTATAACAGCCAGAAAACTGTTGAGGGAGCAGCGAACCTAGAAAATTTTACGGCCTCTCTTTGTGAGCTTTTTTCTTTTAGCGCAGAAGATCAAACCATACTTGCTGACATGCAAAAGGTTAATCCGGATTTTTCTTATGTATCCGAGGTTGATTATTTGCAAGTATTTTCAAATTATTTGGAGTATTCACCGGAGGAGCTTCTTTCCTCTCTGGTCGAAGCCAGTGCGGCCAAGGATAGTTTAGAAGTTGAATTTTCTAGGATAGGAGAGGATTGTAGTGGCTGGGAAGGCTATCTGGGGAATGCTGGGGTTTATGATTCTCAAATCTTAATACCTTTGATGGAAGGCTATAATAATTTGCAATTGGATGCTGATGCTTTGGCCCAGATAGAGATAAAAATATGTGATTGGGTAGATAATCTGGACGAAGAAACCTTGGATCGGATGTGTGAATACCTGGGAGTTTTACAAAATGGTGATATTGATGAAAAAAGGGAAGCGCTTAAAACTTCCGTTTCAGAGCTTATCGCAAAGTTTTCCAGCCCTTTTTCGCAATTTAGCCAGGATGCCTTTGATGAACTCGAAGATGATCTAATCCGGGATACCATGACTCCCGCCATTGGGATTACAGCAGTTAACCTTACGATGAATGCTATAAGTAACCGCGATTGGCAGCGCTATCGGGAGGCAAAAACCGAAGCGGCTAGAAGAGAAGCTGAGGAGAAAAGCGCAGTAGCAAAATCGCGTGCGACCAGAAAGGCCGATCAGAAGAAAGCGTTAAACAATCAAAAGGCAAGAGACGAACGGATTGCAAAAAAAAGCAAGGGGGGATAAAAAATGGCAAATGCCAATGGTGTAAACAATAACCAGAACAGCCACCCGAAGGCAGTTGAGCATGCAACACGTGATATTGCCAAAAAGTATGTTCAAAACTATGGGTTGGATAAGATAAGAGAAAAACTTTCCGAAGCAACCAAGGCGCGCAGAGACGGCAAAAGTTAAGGAGTAAAAGATATGCTACAAGGTGGTTTAGGCAACCAGGCTGCTTCCGAGCAGCTCATGTTGCAAATAAGGATGCCGCAAATTAATAAGCAGCCGGTAGGGCAGCAGCCGAACACAGCGGATGCCCGAGCCGTTTCGCAAACTGAAGGCAAAGAAGGGACTGCTCAATCTGCCTGGTACCTCCAAATGGATAATGTAGAGGTAACTACCGTTGCGATGCATCCAGAAGAGATTGATGCGCCCAGAGTTTTAAGTGTTTTGGGCCAAAAGATTGATCTGGTTTCCAAAATTGAGGGATTAAAAGAAAACTATTTCAAGAATTATGCGTTGACTAAATCACATAATCTGATGGTTTCACGTTTTGCCCAATTTAAGACAGCTGCCTTGGGAGCGATGCTTTCAATGCTTGGGGTACCAAGCGATGAGATTGAGAACCTGCAAAAGAAGGCCGTCAGAGACGCAATTAAACAGAATAAAATGCTTTTTGAAGAAAATGAGTATAACCGGGAATTATTGAGTATTATCGGTGCATCCAAGAAGCGCATGAAAACACAGAACCGGGTTTTAAATGAGGTCCGTAATCAATTGATGATCCAGGCAACCAATCTGGGGCTCGACGGCTATTATTCGCGGGAAAAGATTTTAGAAGTTAGGTTAGCCCAGTGTGGTCGCATTTTAGGAAGGTTTCTTGAGGAAAAGACTAATTTAGAATACCAACGTCAGATGGTAGCCTTTGGAGTAAACTAAGATGGTAAAAAAGAAAAAAGAAAAATTACTCGAAGAAAAAACGCTGCTTACGGCTGACGAGCTCCTTTCAAAGATTAAACGTTTGGAAGGCTATATCCGCCGGACCGAGGGCCGGGTCAAGAAACACGAAAAGGCCTTGGAAAAGCTGCGCAAGGAAATAAAGAAAGAAATTGGAAAATCCCTTAAAGGAATTTTAAAGGGGAAAATTTATGGTTAATTTTCAAGTTGAAAATACTAATGCCCAAGCGGTGGTTGCATCCGAAGGAATGGCAACCACGGGTAATCTGATGGCCGAGTTGGATAAACTTGAGTCAAAGCCCGAAATGAAAAAGGGCGCGTTGATAAAAGAGCTTATCGAGAGCGGTCCCAACCGAGAATTAGGGAATCGTCTCCTAAAAGATATTATGACAAAAGTAGCCCAGACCGGAGTTATTTTTGAAGGATTAAATCCTCAAGGGAAAATTCAGGGTGAAGGACGCAAGCTTGGGCGCCAAACTTCCTTAAATGTTGATGAGGGAGCTGACACAATTGACCTTTCGACAAGCGCGGGAGAAGATCAACCCGTAGTTGTTCGAGGAATCGGCAAAAAATCTGCCCGCTTGCAACAGCAAGTTTCACAGCAATGGCAAGATATTGAAGAGCAGCTAGTAAAAGATGGTAAGGGCCGCGAGGAAATTTCCCGCATGGAGATGCAATACAAAAGCAGTGAAACCCAAAAGCACTTACTCAATTTATTGCGCGAGAGTGCAATTTCGTATTATCTAGAAGATAAACGGATGGGTAAAATGATTCGCAAAAGGGGCTTTTCCCAGCTATTGGATATTGCGGGCAAGGAACTAGGCCGGAAAGCAGCTTCGGAAGCCCAGTTGGAGGTTAGGAGTTTTGTTTTGCAGGAGCTTGAAAACGAGCTTATTTTAAGGTCCTTTAAGCAGGATGGTGAGTTTTCTAAGTGTTACAAACTTATTCGGGCCGGGCAAAAAGTGGGGGACGATCCCATGTCTTGGATTGATACGGTTTGGGAGCAGAAAAAAGAAAATCTTGGACTTAATTTTCTGGATGTGCCACAGCAAGCAACTGGGGTTATGGTTGATGTGCGCTCTGATCAGGATATGAGACGACAAAGAGAGGAATATGATTTTACCGACAAGGATGAAAAGGATGTTGTGCTTAACCGCTTACGTGCCCTCTACATGCAGCTGGTTTTAAAACCGGGAGCATTGCGCTCGCTTTCAACCTGGTTTAAGATCCGCAAGCTTAAAAACGGTATGGTGCGTTTAGGGGTTTTCACTAAAGATGTTGATGAAAAGCTTAAAAGTGAGGCAAAAACTTTGGCCAAACTAAAAACGATGGAAATGCTGGAAGAGGCCCTGCATGAGCGCGCTGCGATTTTTGCTGATGGCGCCGCCAAAGACATGATGAAGAATAAGATAAAGAACTGTCTTAAGATGCTAGAAAGGCTAGGCTTTGAGTTAAGTGACCAGAATTTTGTTGTCTTAAGGGATAAGGCTAATCGTCACATGTATGATTTGGTGTCAAAGGAAATGGATAAAGCTAAAAAGAGCCCATCTCCTTTGGCAGAACAAAAGGTAGCCATGTTGAAAAAACTATCAACCAAGCTTTCTGAGGAATCAAATTTAGGATTAAGGGAGGAAGCATAAAATGAATGTGGGGATGATTTCGACACTATTGCTTCAATCTCTCGTAGCGGCTGCAACTCGGCCGAAAGAGGAGGATGATCGGGCAGAAGAAAAACGGGGCAGCACCGTAAGAGATGATCGTCCTTATATACCGACGGATGAAGAAGCAGCACCGCTGCCAAACCAGGCACTTAGTTTAGAAACGGCTAAGGATTTGGCCTATAGCGCTTTGGGTAGGCCCGAAGCAGAAGAATTTAGTGAGTTGGTAGACAAAGGGGTAGCAGATCAAAATCTTGATCGGGCAGAACTTAGCAATATTTGGGGTCTAACTGATGCCCAACTAGCTGGTCTTGAAGCCTACAACATAATTTGGAGTGATGGCTTAAATGTTCGTGAGCTGCATGGAATTTTAAGGAGAAAGCAAACGATTCAGGGTGAGTTCATGGAGCTTTTAAGGGGGACAGGTGAGCTTTCTTCTGGAAAAAGCAAAGAAGATCTTTTTGCGGCCCTGTGGCAGACGGCAGTACAAGGAAAGCTGACTTTGACGACCTGGAATAAATTAATGAAAGAGTATGGGCTGCGCGATCTTAAGATGAACGAGGAATCTTTCCGTTTTCTGATGGGTGGCCAGGATGATTTTTCTCATGGGTTAAAGGTTGAAGGCATTGCTGAATTTTGTACGGCTGTCCATAATCTGCTTTTAACCGCACAGATGAATGTGCCTCCCTCACCCAGATATGAGGACTTTCGTGCTGCTGATCAAGAGCGTCAGGTTGAATATTTTCAGGTGATGGTACGTTACTCTCGGCATCGTAATTTTAGTGTTTTGTACATGAAAAATAGTGATACTGCACTGCGAGGGGCATTGGGAGCAGTTTCGGGAGATTATGACGTTATGGGCGCCACCGGTAGCCAGCTTATGGCTGAAGTCCAGAGTGGTCGTTTTGGGGAGTACCTGCAGCTCAAGGCTGAAGAATATAATATTCAGGACGATTGGGATGCTTTTATCCTGGTTCTGCTCCAGCTTATGGAACAAGCACTGATGAAGGACGAAAAAGAATATGAAAGCTCAACCCAATACAGCTTGCAAAGATCAAAACGCAAAAAGAAGGTAGCGAGCATTATTGAAGAAGGTAGAGAAGGCAATGAAAGGATTTGGGGCGCATTTACTAATCAGTTGGGTAGGCTCTTTTCTGATTCATCTGATGGTGCGCAACGCCATCTAGATTATGATGCCCTAATGCGTGCTGGAAGAAATAAAAAAGCTGAAGCAGAAAGAGGGGGGGAATAAAAGATGAATATACCAACTTTTGGCTATGCGTCTATTCACAATACGTCCAGTGGGATTAGGGGGCAGATAGCGGATAAGCTGGGTGGGAACATTTCCCAGATGTGGAGAAATATTAAAGAAAAGGGGTTGGGGTTGGCAGCCGCAGCGGTGAAAGGCAGTAAGGCGTTATCTACGCATCGCGGAAATCAGGACAATCAAGGTGGAAATGTCGATATACCCGTCTAAGGAGGGATTTTAAATGGTTACAAGTATTGGAAAAGCAGTTATTTTTGTAAGTCAAAAAGGAATGCGTCTCTTTGGGCAAATTCGCCAGGATGTTTCGGAAGCTGAAGCCGCCATTAAAGATATTGTAAAATTTGGAGAAGATACCCGAGCAAGTGCGGAAAAGCTTACTATTATAAGAGAAAAAAGTAAAGGCGCCGAAGGAGAAGAAGGAGGACTTGATATCCCTGTTTGCTAGCCGAAAAATTCGCATAAAACCCTCAAAAATACCCCAAAAAGCATGCAAGTTTTACCTCCCTTATCTCGATATATTATGTAGAGGACCTACTATATATGGTTAACCCTATTTCAGGCAATTTATCAATTAGCGAAGACCAGCGTCTGGATATTAATCCAGAGGCGGCTACCCCTGCTTATTTGGAAAACAATCAAGAAATTTATAAGGCAGAGCCTCAAGCTGCTGGAATCGATTCTTCGCAATCTTCTTTTAAAGATCGTGCCGTTCGTGATTTAAGAAATCCCCGCATTATTAGTTTATTTGAATATATTCCCAACCTGCCTGATTGGGTAGGAGATACACAAAATTGTGTTGGTCCTCCGGTAAACACAGGTGGTGCTGGCGGTGCAGGAGGAACTGGCGCTGCAGGAGGAGCAGGGAGTACGTCAGATATAGAAAGCGATGCTGCTGATGCAGCTGAAGAATTACTGGATGAAGCACAAAAATTAATGGATGAACTAAAAGAAGGTGATTGGGTAATTGAGCACGAAAGCGGCTATGAGTATATTGACCCGGAATTTTTTGTTAAATATGAAGAACTAATGGCTATCCTTAATGCCCTCCAGATACTGGGAATGATCATTGATGCTATTCGTGATTTAAAAATGAATGCCTTAAAGATGATGGGGCCGGAAATGGCAGAAGACACCGGTAAGGGTTCTGCCGGAGAGGTGCTGTCTTCAGCTAGAGAAAGTGGAATGCTTTTTTCCCAAGGCCAGTTTATGGAATTAACCGAGGAAGTCTGGTCACACAATCAGTTTGTACTAAAACAAAAACAGGGTCAAGCAGAAGCTAGAGCTGAAGAAGAAGCAAACGGCAATGTGGGTAACTGGATCCTGGATATTTTTAGCAGTGGTGGTGCGGGCTGCGTTGATCGAGAAAAAGATCTTCTCTATCTAGAAAAGTTGGAAGAGATTGGAGCGGAATATGCGCAATTTAACCAAATGGTGCAAACCCAATATGAACAGGTTTTGGGTGACAGCAGCCTCTATCAGGATGGTTTAACTGATATCAATACTATTTTTTCTCAGTTAACTTGGGATAATCTGGCGGTGAATATATCTGATTCTCAAAACAGTGGTGATCCAGGTGAGGGAATTAAATTTGATGTTGATCGTGATAAGCTCCTGGCCTATCAAATGCAGCTTTCCTCCCAGCAAAATTACCGACGCATTTATTTTATGCTTCATGAGGCCCAGAACGCATTGAAAAAAATGGTGGCCGAAGCTGGTACTGGCTTAAAGCTTTCCACAAATGCTAAGGCGATATTAAATGGGGTTCTAGAAAGTTTAGAAACCTTTGAAGGTATGGTTTTTTCAAGCTTGACTTATCAACTCCAGGCAACCATTGCTAGTTCCAACTCTCTGGTCGATATTGAAAATCAGCTAATTGAAGCCGAGTATTTATATGCTTCTTCGGTTTTTGCTGGGTTTTTTGGTCCCTTAGGAGGATTGGTTCGAAACATAAGTGATTGGGTAGCGCTGGAAGTCATAAATGATATTATTAATGATGATACAATTCCAACCCAACTTGATGCTAACCGGGTTTATACTATTTTGGCTGACCTCACGGGTATGAGTGTTGAAGAGCTTCGCGATGGTTTGTCGGAGGATGCTTCTTCCTACGCTAAAACAATGGAAAGGCTTAATAACTTGGAATGGTATATTATTGGTCAGTTATCCTATGATAATTCTGTTGGCACCGGAGATGATGGCTACCCTAATTTGCGTGAGATGCAGGTAAATGCCCTGCGCGAAAAACTGGTCCGGGTTCAAAACGCCCAACTTTTGCTGGCAATGTTAGTTGAAGGCCTTTCCCGCCTTAAAAAAATCGTAGGCAAGGTTGTGACCGGCTTAGGGGATATTGCATCAAGTAATGCTTTAAGTGCATCAATAAAATCTGCTTCTGCCTGCCGCCTTCAGGCTTTCGATTTAAAGTTAGAAGGAATTAAGAACCGGGTACAAGAAGAAAAAATTCAAAAACAGCAAAAAGAACGTTTAGAAAAAGCACGTGAAGCTGCTGTTTTAAGCTTGCTTTTAACTGGAGTGGCGGTTGTTATTATTATTATTGGAGTTATTGCCGGTATTTTTACTGGTGGTGCGGGTTTCGTGGCGGCCATTGGTTTTGTGGCAGCTATGGGGCAGCTCGGAGTAGCCCTGGGGAACATCTTTTATAATCTTTCCCATCCAGTTGATGATCGCATCCATGAAAACACAACTTTTTATAATAATGTTCGGGAAGAATCTGAAGATGATATTGAGAGGATGTACAATAATCAGATTGATTCCATTGATGAGCATTCCCATATTGATATTGAGGAGAATTCCGATTTTATGGCCCCCGATAATATGTGGGGTATGGATACTAAGCTCTTTATGAATGTGCGCAATAAGTTAGTTAAGATATACATTGCCGAACAAATTATTCTCCTTTATATGAAAGCCCAGCAGGACTTGAAAAGCATAGTAGTTTCTTCTGCCACTGGGGCTTGGACTGGCAGTGATTTTTCTGAAGCCAGGATGGCTTCCAAGAGCCGTTTCCAACAAAAGATCAGGGCTTACCAATTAAAGGATTCAATGGTAAAGGAAATCCTTTCCCGCCATAACCTAAGAACTGCCCAGGTTTCAGAAACAAATTGGGCAATTCTGGATGCCTGTATCAGTGCGGTTAGTATTGTTACTTTTGGGCTGGCTCAGGGAGCAGGTGAGGCACTAAAAGAAGCCATGGATGTTGCTCAGTTTTCCTTGCGGCTAGCAAGTCTTGCTTTTCAGACAGCGCATAATATAATCGATATTAGTTCTGGTTATGGAGAACTTGAGGAATTTAGTCGAATCCAAGCGACAATCGATCAGCTGGTGGATAGTGCTTTTGACCAGGAAAGCAGAAACATCATAGCAACAGCCCTAGCTGATGTACACGAAGACAATATGCTCGAGAGCATTGGTATTGGTAAAGTTACGGTTGATTCTGCGCTTTATTATCAGGGAATGCGCTCGATCCAGCAGTGTTATAACCGCTTGATTATCTTAAGCCGCCTAAAAGAAGCCCTGGGTCGTATCAAGGCGCGGGCAGCTGGAGCTCCTTCTTACGCCGGAGCCGGCGATGCCTTGGAAGCTGAAAAAGCTAATTACATTGCCCAGCTTGGTCTTTTGCAAGAGAGGGTTGAAACCTATGCTGAACGCTTTAATGCCATGGTCGAAGCACAGCGTCAGCTGGCTATTACGCTTTGCATGGTGGTTTATACAATTGTCATGAAGGCTTTAAATGAGAAGGGAGTCATTAACAAACTAAAAAGCAAACTTAACCAAGCACTGAAAACGGATCAAGTAGAAGTTAATATGGCCAAAAATGCAAACCGGGCAAGCTTAGCTTCTGCATTGCTTACAGGACAAGAGCAACCCTGGTCTGGAACAATTGGTCTTTCTGATTTGGTGAATATTGTTATTGATTTTGTCTTGAGCCCGCAAACCATGAAAGCCATTGCCAAAAAGATAGCAGACAAATCACAGGAGAAGAAAGGACCTCACGCAAAAGAAGTTAATCAGGTTGATGAGAGCCAATATGATTCCCAAGTTGATATAATGGCGGCTCGCGCTTATAACAACCAGTTGAAAATGGCTGATTTACAGATTGAAATGGCTAAGTTAGGTATCAAGTGGCAAGATCAGCAAGCAGTGCGGCAATTTATTTTAGATGCCATTGACTCTAGCATTGATTCCTGGATGGATGACAGCTACTTGCATGGCGGTAAAAAAGCACCGTTAGATGTGGTGCGTGGCCAGATGGAAGAGGCTTTGGGTGTTTCTATTCCAACTGATGTTCCTCTGGATGTGATGGAAGATTTAAGTCTTAAGGCCTATGCTCTGGCAAAAATAAATTGGACCAATCCTTCGAGCGTTATCTCAGGCCTTGAAAATTTCAATCAAGAAGTGACTTCGACTCTAGCGCCAGAAAGCGCTGCGTTATCTATCGAGGTGCAGGCTTCTCTGGCTAATGCTGCTTGTCTGGTAGGGGCAGAGGACATCATGAGCAATCTTTCGCCGGAGAAAGTTGAAACTGCCGTTGCTAATTTGGAAGCAGTTGTGCGGGATCCTGAGGTTGACCCAAAATCTAAGCGCTATGCGGTGTCGCTCCTTGGCCATGTTGCGCGGCAGCAATCCGAGGGCCAAAAGGTTAATATCGAAAAAATAATATCTGAGGTTTATCATAAGGAAGTTTCCTCGGCCATGGAGAAAGTTGTAAGCGGTGACATCAAACCAGGGGAGGCTTTTGCTCTTGCCCAGCAAAATGCCGATGAAATTTTAGCACTTATAGAAATCGATCGACCAGCCGATGTATTAATGGGCAGGATCAATGCCCAAATGATATTAGCTGTTCCTCAATTAGAACAAGCGGTACGGGCTTCTCTTGAAAGCATTGATTGGGTAAATGACACTCCTCAGGAAATATCAAGTAAACTCCAAGCAATTGTTGCCAAAGTTACGAGTGCTTCTGAAACTAGCGATCAAGCTGCAATGCCTAATCAGCAGGCCATGATGCATGCTGCTGCGGCTATGGCTGCACAGATGGTTGTCGCTGATCCTGAGCTTCGCGCCGCAGCAACCCGGCAGCTTGAAACGATTAAAGAAAGCTCAAGCAATTCCGAACTTATTCGTTATGCTGACCTTATTCTTAATCGGATTGCAGCCGGCAGTGGAGCGCAATCTCTTTCCTCGCAAGTTTCAGAATCCGGGGATCAATTATCCGTACCCCCGCAAACACTTAAATTAATCAGCCAGCTTTATGCCCGTTCCCAAGTTGTAGGAGGAATCCTAGATAGGCTAGCTTCTGAAAGTGATCCTGGCAAGCGGGCACAGCATTTAGAGGCATTAACCCAGCAATTAGATTTAATGAAAGCAGATATTTTAACTCTGGTCCGATTAGATGCCCGTATGGTGGGCATTGATCTTCAGGGGGCAGAAGATGCTCAAAACCAATTTGCAGAACTGGTAGGCCGGATATCTTCCTATTCCTTTGATGCCAAGAATCTTTCTCTTGATGCCCTTTCAGATTTATCGGCAATTTTGCAAACCATTGGGGGCAATCTTGGCGAAGTGTTTCCAGGCAATTCTTTTCAAAATAAAACCTTGGCGGCATACTTAACCCAGGCAGCGGAGGTTTTGGGATCTATTAATCCTTCTCACCTAGCTGCCAAGCAAAAAGCGGCTACTTCAACCCAGACAGCACAAGCAGAGATTGCCGAGGTTCAGGCGGAAATTGAAAGTAATTGGGAAGCAATGGTTGCTTCTGTGCGAGCCGCAGCGGGCCATAGTGCGAGCAGCTTTGAGGAAGCTTCGCCAGAGAAAATTGAGAGATTAAAAAGAAAACATAAAGGCTTATCCCTTTTCTCAGATAGTCAGGATAGCGTTGCTGACGAAGAAGAGAAAGTTGCAGCTCTGCTAGATTTGGGAGGCGGAGATACACAATCGGACGCAAGGGATAATGGGGACAGATCTAGTCTCAAACCGTCCGAAGCGGTTAATCCTAATTGGGGAGAATTCCAGGAAAGCGTAATCTCAGGCCACAATCATGGGAAGCTGGCTTAAATAATTTCTTCAAGCTTTATTTTCCCTTCGTAAAGTGCTTTTCCTACAATACAACCTTCAGAACCGGTGCTTTTAAGTTTTTCAATATCTTCATTACAAGAAATTCCACCCGAAGCGATAACTGGTACTGAGATAGCTGCTATGAATTTTTTTATTCCATCAAAATTAGGGCCGGTTAGCATTCCGTCTCGGCTGATATCAGTTAAGATAAATCTTTTTACTCCCAATTCAATCCCTTCTTGAGCCAGGGCTAACACATCCTTTTTGGAAACCTTGGTCCAACCCTCGGTTGCTGCTTTGCCGTCTTTAGCATCGATGGCTACGGCAATTTGATTTCCAAATTCTTGGCAAAATTTTCCTAACATATTGGGGTTGTTTACAGCCGTGGTTCCTAAGATAACCCGGTCTATTCCCGAATCAATTAATTCTCGTATTAACTTAAGATTCCTAATGCCACCGCCAACCTGGATGGGGATATTGATTCCCTTAGCAATACTTTTTATAATTTCAATGTTTTTGGGGGAGCCAGTGCGGGCTCCATCTAAATCTATGACATGTATACGCACTGCTCCTTGGGATTCCCATTTTTTAGCAACTTCTAGTGGGTCCTTGGCATAGATAGTTTCTCTGTCGTAGCGGCCCTGCTTAAGCCGCACGCATTTGCTGTCTAATATATCAATGGCGGGAATTACTTCAAACATTATTTACATAGTCTCCCGAAATTATTCAATATTCTCAATCCTATGTCTCCGCTTTTTTCAGGATGAAATTGAAGACCAAACAAATTATCTTTCCACACGGCTGAAACAAATTCAGGTCCATAATCCGTTTTCGTGGCAATAATCGTTTGATCTTTTGGGACACCATGATAAGAATGAGCAAAATAAACCATACTGCCATCTTCGACGCCATCAAAAATCGGGGCTTGGTGTTTGATAAGCAGTCTATTCCAGCCCATATGCGGAATACTTAAATCGTTCCAGGGGGTGTTTTGAAAATTAAATCTTTTTACTTTTCCCTCAAGAATTCCCAGTCCCTTTTGTTTTCCTTCCTCCGATTCCTCGAAAAGATGCTGTAGCCCTAAGCAGATACCAAGAAAAGGTTTCGAAAGTGCAATAGCTTCCTCAATAGCTATTTCAAGGCCTCCTTGGCGAAGCTCATGTAGCGCCGCATCGAAAGATCCAACTCCAGGCAGAACAATTCCTTTGGCGTTGCGGATGGTGGTTTTATCTTTGGTGATTTCGGAGCAAATCCCTAGTTTTTCAAAGGCCTTTTCAACACTGCGCAGGTTTCCTGAACCATAATCAATGATAGCTATAGACATAGTGCGGCGGCTCCAAGCACTCCGGCCTTGACGCCTAATTTGGCCCTTACAATTTTAACTGACTTTGCTGGCAGGGTTAGAGCATATTTTTTAAATTCTGTTTTTACGGGGTTTATGATTAGCTCCCGCATATTCGAGAGGCCGCCGCCAATAATTACCATTTCCGGGTTAAAAATATTTACCAGATTGGCTACTCCGATGGCCAGATAGTGTGCAGTTTCTGCAATTGCTTCTTGTGCTTTTTTGTCTCCTTGACGAGCAGCTAGTTCTAGCGCAAGGGCCGAGATGCCAGTTTTCTTTTTTAGGGCGGATCCCGAGGCCAGGGCTTCGAGACAGCCCCTTTGGCCGCAACCGCATTTGGGGCCGTTGCAGTCAATTATCATGTGGCCAAACTCACCGGCTGAACCAATGGCCCCCCGGTAGATTTTCTTGTTAATAACGATGCCGCCTCCAATTCCAGTTGAAACGGTTAGATAGATGCAGTCTTTTACAAATTTAGCTGCTCCAAACCAGGTTTCAGCCAGGGCAGCGCAATTGGCATCGTTGTCGACCGAAACCGGAACCCTAAACTCTTTTTGCAGGATTTGTTTGAGGTTGACCCTTTTCCAGCCTGGCAGGTTAGGGGCTTCAATTACAATTCCTTGGTCATGCAGGATAGGGCCGGGTGCGCCAATGCCGATAGCCTTGATCTTTACCTTTTGGCTTTTGAACAGCATACGAATGGCTTTTTTAATATTATCAATAACCTTTTTTTTGCCCTTTTTGGCTTCGGTGGGAATTTGGACATCCATGAGCATTTTTCCGGAGGGGGTAACGAGTATGCCAGCAATCTTTGTCCCGCCTAAATCAATACCAATTATCATAATAGGGAAAGTATAACTTTTTTTGAAAAAAGTTGCAAGATAGGGCTTTTATCCCTAATCGCCTCGCAAATGCTTAGGTGCCAGGCACGAGGTGTGCCAGGCACCTAAGCAGGCACCTAAGGAATCCTTCGTAAAATAAGCTGTGCCTGGCACGTAAGGAGCTGTGCCAGGCACCTAAGCGATTAAGAGTGGGCCGCCCCCAATTAAATGGTAAGCCGTCCCCATTTAAAATTTGACCCATAGCCCCCAAAATCTTGACAAAGATGGGGAGGAGGAGGAGAATAGATTGAAGAACTTTATCGTGATTATAAACCAAACTATTGCTGTGGGAGATAGTTATGAAGAAAGAAGAATTTGATAATAAAAAATGTTTTCTCGAAAAAGCTGGCTTTAAACTAAACAAAATAACAAAACCCATCAAAGGTGGTCTTGAAGAATATGAGTTTTGGTTAAGTTCTTATGCTGTCTTGAGCGAGGATTATTTTGACGAACCTTTACCAGATATTAAAAACAAAGTGGCAAAAGCAAAGCAAATATTTCATGAAAAAGGTGAGTTGGTTATGCTTTTTAATTTTCCCAGTCACTTAAATCCAGATTTGGCTAAAACAATTCGTGATAGATGGAAATCCAAATACCCGGATCTCCGTTCCTGATTCCCGGATCCTCAGGCTGGCGCCTTTTATAGGTAAAAAAACGAGGATTTTGTTGGCTTAAAATAATGAGGGAGTATAGTCCGTAATTATGAAGACAGTTTATGTGATGGGTGCTGGCGCAAGCACATCAAGCCCTAATCAAGATACAGCTACGGGAAAAAGCAACCCGGTGGATTCCTCCTTTTGGCAAACTGTTGAGGAATTAAATCTACTTAATTCTTTCCCCTTGCTAAATAAATTCTTAGATATAATCTATTGTGGCAGAATAGGAATAGGGGGTATAAAAATCGGTATGGAAGCCGTTTATACTCTTGTAGATAACTACATATCGATATTGGCTATGGGTGAGGTTGGGATTTATGATCATTTTGACGAAACTGATTGTTTTGGAAGAAAAATATCATTAATACGACATGTAAAAAACAACAAAGATTTGTGGGGTGCGATAAATGCGTATAGTGATGCAGTGAATATGGCAAATAGTCAAACAACCATTAAATGCTTAGTTTATTTTAGGCAAATTGAAACGGAGCTTATCGAATTAATTTATGCTGTTTTTTTTAAAATAAATAAAGGATGGAATTGTCCTTTGCATAATAACTTTCTTTCAAATATTATAGATAAGGAAAACGAAGCGACCATAATATCGTTTAATTATGATTTGCTAATAGATGGTGCTTTTGCGCAGCAAAAATATATTCCAAATGTTGATTTTTCATATTACCTATGGTTTCATCGATTTAGTGGTTTTTTGTCTAGAGATTTAAAACACAAAGAAATAATAGTTCGTCGTATTCAACGAGAACCACCTGGCGATCGGATCGAGTTAATAAAATTGCATGGATCGTTAAATTGGTTTGTGCTAATGGATAAAGGCGAACCAAAACATACATATTTTCAAGCGATAGGCGATCTGGAGTACGTACCAGAAACTAATAGAGTCTATTCACTTAGGTTTGAGTACGAAGAGGGAAGTCAAAAAAATTTAACGTTAAAAAGAGCTATTATGCCACCAATTTTAGGAAAGTTGAAGAAGTTCAAAGATAAAATCTCTTTTGAAAGCTTATGGAGTAGAGCGCTAGAAAAATTGATCAATTGTGATGAAATCGTTTTCGTTGGATATTCTTTGCCGGTTGCAGATTTTATGGCGGAATGGTTGTTTCGAACGGCGTATACATTAAGCAGCAATAAAAAAAATGTTGTGCAAATTATAAATCCTGATCCGAAGGTAGCAGAAAGGCTAGGAAATATTTACTTCCAGGCTAATATATCGAATAATTTTAAAGACTTCAACAAATACGTAGAATCACTATAGGATATTATAATTATCCCGTAGATACCTAGAGCATCGGTGCACCTGTGCCACGCACAACTCATTCCACGCTCAATTCCTTAGGTGCCAGGCACCTAAGCCCACCTAAGCCGAAAACAAGCTTAATATATTGAATTGAGTATTATCGTCGACGACCCATAAAAAAAATCAAACAAACCTTGACGCCAAACCTTTTGCATAGTAGAATAATGTTGTCCATGGAAACACCCAATCAAGATCAAAATCAAAATCCAAATGTAAACCCTGACGAAGACTCCAAGTTGCTTTCGGAGATCCGAGGAGAAAACAGTGCCATGGCCTTTTTTAAGAAGGCCCTGCTTTTTTTGCTATTAGTCGGAATAATTATTGCCAGTTTTTGGGTAAGTTTTCAGCTGGGCAAAAAAATACTTGTTCCGGTAAAGAAAATGCCAAAAACGCAGGTGGCAATTATTATTCCGGAGCCTCCTCCAAATATAGCGGCCTTACAAGCAATTGAGGGGATAGAAGAGGTAGAAGCGGTAAAGGCTCCTCCTAAAGAAGCAGTCAAAACCGTGGCCGTAAAGTCAACAACCTATTATCCAACTGCATCTCCCAAATATTATAAGGTGCAGGCAGGTTATTTTTTGGTTAAATCTAATGCTGACAATCTTGCTAAAAAGATTAAGGGAAATGGCTTTGATACCTATGTGAAAAGGGTGGGGAGGGGATGGCGCGTTCAGGTTGGTGCTTTTAATCGCAAATCCCAGGCTCTTTCCGTCGATCGAGCCTTAACCGCTAAAGGGTTTGAGTCGATTATTGTATACGAATAATCTCTTAAGGTAATCGGAATAAAAGGAGGAAAAATAGATGGGACTGTATGATATGATTTTTGGGCATTTTTCAAGAGATCTGGGAATTGATTTAGGGACCGCAACTACACTGGTATTTGCAAGGGGTGAGGGAATAATCCTTTGTGAGCCGTCGGTTGTGGCAATTGATAGAGATAGCGGAAAGGCTTTGGCAATTGGAAATGAAGCCAAGGGAATGCTGGGAAGAACCCCGGCTAACATTGTGGCAGTTAGGCCCATGCGCGATGGGGTTATTGCGGATTTTGAAATTACCGAAACTATGTTGCGCCACTTCATTCATAAAGGGCATAATCGCTCTGCTTTTGTTAGGCCGCGTATAGTAGTTGGTGTTCCGTCAGGTATCACCGGGGTAGAGAAAAGGGCAGTTTTAGATGCAGCCTTGCACGCGGGTGCACGGGAAGCCTACCTAGTTGAAGAACCAATGGCTGCGGCAATTGGTGCCAATCTTCCGGTATCCGAAGCTCAAGGCAGCATGATTGTTGATATTGGAGGTGGAACAACCGAAGTTGCAGTGCTTGCTTTAGGAGGAATAGTTGTTTCAAAATCAATTCGCGTAGCGGGTGATGAAATGGACGAAGCAATTATGTCCCACTGCCGCAAAAATTATAATTTACTCATCGGTGAACGAACGGCAGAGCAGATTAAAATTGATATTGGTTCAGCCTATCCGCTTTCCGAAGAAAGAACCATTGAGGTTCGCGGTCGCGACTTGGTTACCGGGCTCCCTAAAACCCTAACCCTAACTTCGTCAGAAATAAGGGATGCACTTTCGGATCCTGTTTCAACGGTAGTGGATGCCGTCAGAATGACGCTTGAGAAAACCCCCCCGGAATTAGCAGCTGATATCATGGATCGCGGTATTGTTATGGCTGGGGGAGGGTCGCTTTTGCGCGGCCTTGATAAATATCTTGCCCAGGAAACAGATATGTCAGTTTACGTAGTGGACGATCCTATCTCCTGTGTTGCTTATGGGACGGGAAAGATTTTAGAAGAAATTGACACGCTTAAGAAAGTATTGATTATGCCAAAACGTTTTGCGCAGTGACTCGTTTTCATTCTTATCGAAAGAAAAAATCTTATACGCTGGTAATATTTCTTGTTTTACTGACGTTGTTTGTTTTTCTTTCACTTTTCCAAAACCTTTTCGGTGTGCGATCCTTTTTCATTTCTTGTCTTTACCCAGTTCAGCTTGTGACCGTTTCGGTTTTTAAGGGTGTAACTAGTATCCCCCGAGCTATTAATGATTTGCGAAACCTCTCAGGTGAGAATCACAAATTAAAAAAAGAAATAAGCTTTTTGGTTCCCAAGCTTATAACTCTAACTGAATTAAAAAAAGAAAATACACGTTTAAGACAGGCGCTTTCTTTTGCTGAAAATAACTCTTTTGCTAATAAACTTCTAACGGCACAGATTGTTAGCCGAGCACCTACCCCCTGGTTTTGCCTTCTTTCTATAAATCAAGGGAGCCAAAATGGAGTTAAAAATAATATGACGGTTATAAGCCGCGATGGCTTAGTTGGTAAAATTATTGAGGTTTCAAAGTATTCCTCAAAAATTATGCTATTAACCGATGGTGAGAGCTCGGTTGCGGCCCTTGACGCGCGGAGCCGAGATTTTGGGGTCGTGGCTGGATCCGGTTCCAACAAACTTTTTATGAAATATGTGGATACACAAGGAGACATAAAAGAGGCAGATCAAGTTGTTACCTCCAATGTTTCCCTTATTTTCCCTCCGGGAATTCCAATTGGTCAGGTAGTCGTTGCCACCAAGGGGGAACATGATCTTTTTTACCATATAGAGATAAAACCGGCCGTTGATTTTTCACGGCTAGAAGAAGTTTTTATTGTCCTTTAAAAAATGCGCTTTCTAAAAATAGCAATATATCTATTAACTATCCTTGTTTTGCAGGTCGTGGTTTTTTCGCGACTAAATATCTTTGGTGCCTCGCCTGATTTAATCTTAGTTTCGGTAATTATTCTGGCGGTTTTGGCAAAACCTAAAGTCGCAATCCTTTTCGCTTTTTCTGGTGGTTTATTGCAAGATATTCTTTCCTGTGGAATTTATTCAAATACCCTCATAAAATTGGTCGTAGCCTTTTTGATCAGTTTTTTTAAAGATAACTTTTCCGGAGATGATAATTTATTGATTATTGCGTTGGTGGCGATCGTCTCTCCGCTCACCTTGATAATCCAAGCAACATTTGTTTTTTGGGGAAAACAAATTGATCTCCCTTATGTTGTTTTGAGGATTGTTTCCGAAAGTATTTATAATTTGCTCTTCGTTTTCCTTCTATTGCCTATCTTGCGTAAAATTGTCGTGAGGGATTTGTCGTAATGGTTGTCCGAAAAAACCAAGTATTAATTATAGCTTTTATATTCGCCTTCATTATTCTTTTTTTGCGTTTACTGCAATTACAATTTGCCGAACATAATAAGTTTAGCGGGCTTGCCCATGAAAATGCTGCTACCATTGTACGTGAGCCTGCGCCACGCGGAATAATTTATGATCGCTATGGTAAGGTCCTGGTTGAAAATCGCCCCGTTTTTTCCGTCCGGGTTTTGCCGCATATTTTGTCAAAAAAGAGCAAGAGTGAGCAACAAAGGATTTTATCTTTGCTTAGCAGTTTGCTTTCTTACAAAGTAGAATTAAAGGTTTCAGCAACTGAACCTATTATTGTAAAGGACAAAGTGGCACTCAAAACTGCTATGCAAATTTCAGAGAAGGGACGTGAATTAGAAGGTGTGGTTCTCACCAGTCGTCCCATAAGGTTGGTGCGCCACGGAAGCGTTGCCTCTCACGTCTTGGGTTATGTTGGAGAAATTGAAGCTTCTGAATTGGCCAAAATGAGGAAACAGGGATATCGCATGGGGGATATAGTCGGAAAGGATGGAGTTGAAAAAATTTATGACCGCCAGATCCGGGGGGTTGATGGTGGTAAAAAAGTTGAAGTGGATGTTTATGGGGCCCCGATTAGAATTCTTGAATCTATGGAGCCAACCCAAGGACCGGATATGAAATTAACCCTGGATATTGAAATGCAAAAAGCAGTTGAAGCTGCTTTGGGCAATCAAGAAGGGGCTGTCGTAGTTTTGAATGCTAATTCCGGAGAAATCTTGGCCATGGCAAGCTATCCCAATTATGACCCCAATGTTTTTACCGAACCTATGCAAAACTGGAGATGGAAGGAGCTTAAGCAAAAAAAACATCCCTTTATAAATCGCGCTTTGGCTATTTATCCTCCGGGATCAGTCTTTAAAGTTGTGACCTTAGCTGCCGCGCTTTCCGAAGAAAAAGCAAGAGCTTCTGAAAGGACGAATTGCTATGGCACCTATTTAATCAAAAACCGGCTGGCTAAATGTTGGTTGTTTGGTGGCCATGGATCAATTGATCTTATGGAAGGATTGGTTTGGTCCTGCGATGTGATATTTTATGATTTAGGACGTCGCCTCGGGCCCGACCTTATGTCCAAATATGCTAAAAAATTTGGGTTGGGCATGCGAACCGGCCTCGATCTCCCCCAGGAAAAAAAAGGAACTATACCTAACCGAGCCTGGAAAGAAAAATACCTCAAAACCTCCTGGTATGAGGGAGATTCAATTAACTATGGAATTGGCCAGGGATTTGTTGAAGTGACCCCTCTTCAGATGGCGGTTCTTTACGCTTCTATCGCCAGCGGCAATATTTATAAGCCCTATGTTGTAGCCGAGATAAAGGATAGGCAAGGGAAGGTTTTGTATAAGGGAGAAACAGAGGTAGTGGGGGAGGTTCCCGTGTCTTCTGAAAACCTTAAACTAATAAGAAATGCTTTAAAACAGGTGGTTGCGCGCGGGACGGGTGTTGCAGCCCGGGTTGCCGGAATCCCTGCGGCTGGAAAAACTGGAACAGCGGAGAATCCTGGTAAGCCCCACGCTTGGTTTGTCTGTTATGCTCCTTATGACGATCCAGAAATTGTAATCTCTGTTTTTGTCGCCCATGGTGAGCATGGTGATAAGGCTTCGGCTTACGTAGCCCGTGATATCTTAAAGTGGTATAAGGAACACCGACTGAAAAAAGTTTATCCAGAAGAACGCTTCGAAGGTCAGTATATTTTGCATGGCAACGTAGCGGTTCCTTATCGTCACCGCTATGCGCCAATTCCTTCAGCTGAAGCCGAGTAATTGCGGCCCTTTTGAAATGACAAATGACAAATTAAAAATGACAAATGAAGGAATAATTATTTTAATAACAAATCCCGACAAAGTCGGAATACCATCATTTGACATTTGACATTTGACATTGGTCATTTGACATTAACATAGGTATCCAAAGGGTCTATTGATGTTTTATGATTTTTATGAGATAATATTTGTTCTTGTAGACTTGAAAAAGGAGCTTAAAAAATGGCAAAGGTTGAAATAGCCGCAGACAAAAGAGAAGAATTAGGGAAAAAGAATAAAAAAATTCGTCAGCAGGGGTTAGTGCCGGCGGTGGTTTATGGCCGTAAATTCAAATCTACTCCCATAACTC
>JABMSE010000051.1 GCA_013204645.1 Candidatus Saganbacteria bacterium
AATCAATCCTCCTACCACAATGCGGGCCGGGCTATCAAAGAAACGGTCTGAAAGCATTTTCTTTTGATAGTAGGTATCAAAAAACTGCTCACCTTTTTCAGAAGCGATGGGGACCTCTTCAATGCTTTCTGAAAAAGCCGGTTCTTGCCCCCGCAGATTAAAAAGCCCAATTGAAGAACTGGTTAAATCCACAACCCCCCACATCAAAACAAAGAAAGCCATAACACAGATTACATAATAATAAACCCTTTTTAGATCTAAATTGCTAAATGGCATATTTGCACCTCCAATAAATTCGCTCGTTTTAATTCTAGCGCTTATAAAAGCTTTTGGCAACTACTTTTGCCGCTACTTTTTTGCCGCGAATCTCAATGTTTAGCTGGTTTCCCAGAATTGCTTCTTTCGCGGCAACATAAGCTAGGGCGATTGGCTTTTTAAGCGTAGGGGAAAAGGTGCCGCTTGTTACTTTACCGATTAATTTCAGCTCTTTATCAAAAACCGAATCATCGGATCGTGCAATTAAGCGACCGTCGATTTCTAGCCCCACCAATTTTTTCTTGGGGCCTTCCTTTTTTTGTTTTAATAGTGCGGCTTTGCCAATAAAGTCCCCTTTATCAAACTTAACTGCCCAACCATAACCCACTTCAATGGGCGATGTTTCTTCATCATATTCATGGCCGTATAAGGGGAAGCCAGCTTCAAGGCGAAGGGTGTCCCGGGCCCCTAAACCACAGGGTTGGGCCCCCGCAGCTATCAAGGCCTCCCATATTTTAGCGACCTCTTTTTTGGCCACCATTAATTCATATCCGTCCTCGCCAGTATAGCCGGTTTTGGAAATAATAATATCTCTCCACCATAGGAGTTGGTTGCGCCTTAAACCTGCGAGCGGCACGTTTAATGCTTGGCTAACGATATCTTCTGACCTTGGACCTTGGACCGATAACATGCAATAATTTTCATATAAGGAAACATCAGCGTGTTCGATTTCTTTTGCCTGTTTTTTGAGATAAGGAAGTACTTTTTCGGTGTTAGATGCATTACAGACGATTAGGTAATACATGGGAAGCTTGTAAATCAGCAGATCGTCAATCGTCCCCCCAGATTCGTTGCAAAGAACCGAATATTGGCAATGATTTAATGAGAGCTTTGATAAGTCGTTGGTGGCGGTTTTTTGGATAAGGGTTGCGGCCCCGTCTCCTACGATTTTGATTAGGCCCATATGCCCAACATCAAAGATTCCCGCCCTGGCTCTTACAGCATTATGTTCGGAAATAATACTTTTGTAGGAAACCGGCATCTCCCAGCCAGCAAAAGGCACCATCTTCGCGCCTAGTTTTATATGTTGATTATAAAGGGGGGTTCTGTTTAGCATCAAAATATTATATAACTTTTTCACAATAAAGTGAAATTTCCTGTGGAACAAGACGATATATGACTATAGGAAAATCGATTGCGATTTTCAGGGAACCGCCCCGATCTGATCGGGGCACGGTCCTTATGTTCAGTACACAAGGAAAATTGATAGCGTTTTTTGGAAACCCGCGAATAAACTTCGCGGTTTCCAAAAAAGTAGAAGGGTGCGAGGAAACCGAGACGTCTTCGACCTGAGGTCTCAGCCCGAAGGTTCAGTCTCAGGTTTCCGAGCTTATGTTCAGACTGTGAGAAACAATAAAAAGGAGGACGATAAAAATGGGTATTTATATGACAGCGGCTTCAGTTCCTAGCTTGAGGGCACCTTGGGCTAGCAAGCAACAGGCGGAACCAGAGGAGGCACAGGCGGAACCTGTCTCGCAGAGGAAAGAACAAGCAGAACCTTCTATTCAAGTTTCCACAAGACAACTAGCGTGCAATAGCGATGGTTACGGAACGGTTGCAGCTAGATACACGGTTACCATAGTACTTGACGGGCTTGAGGCAGGGAGATATGAAATTAAACTAGTGAACAAGGAAGCTATACATGCAAGGGTTGGGAGCAGAGCAGTAGAAATTCCTGCCGGAATCAATTTATTTTCAGTGTTATCAACTCAAGTAAAAGTAGAAGGAAAGAGTGGGCCGACAACCTATGAGGGGACCACGATATCGATCCCATTTGCAGCAGGCATAGGAGAAGCCCCACCATCGATACCAGGCTACCAAGCTACTCTCAGTGTTTACAATCAAAGAGGAGAAGAAGTGCTTTCTCAACCGCTTCGTCTCACTAATCCGGTAGTTTGCAAAAGGAAATAATTTTATCGCCACCAAAATTATTTTCAAAAAAAGTGAAATCTCCACCAAAAACTTGCCGATATATATATACGAGGAAGAATGAAAAGGAGGAATAAAAAATGAGTATACCAAGACCAAGTAGAAGCAGGCCCCCTGGGGGAGGGCTCGGTTTTTTGTCGGGCATAAAGAGCCTTAAGGGCAGCAAACTTTATAGTCCTTCCAGGGTCCCGATCGCCATAAAGACAGGGGAATTTCTGGTCTTTCTGGCGTTGATGTACCTATCACATCGAGAAGCAACTACCACCTTGGGCAAGGAAGTGGCGGATTTAATGTTGCTATGTTTAGCTACCTTGCTAGTAGGAGTCACGCTTGTAGCTCCAGGAAAGAGCCGCGATTAATCTTTTGACTGTTTTATGTTGTAATACTTAAGAATTCTGGCTCGATCTTCGTTCTCTTTATCCCCCTTGAAATACATCTCAATAAAAACGATCTTTTGTTCTTCTTGATGAAAAGCGTAAATTATTCTAATCCCGCTATTTGCTCCCCGGCCCTTTAAGGCCCTGCAGGCAAACTTTTTAATTTTAGCAATCTCATGTTGGACATCAAGATTGCTAATTGAGAAGCTGACGGGAGGGGAGGCATGGGGGGAAACAGCTAAAAACTTCTTTAATGTTCCCAGGTCTTGAGGCAGGCTTCTGAAGCGCTTCCTAGAAAGCCGCTTCAGGTCTTTTTCAAACTCCGCGAGTGACTCAAACTTCATTGCCATCCTCTTCAGGATAGCTCCGCACGGAATAGGCAGGTGCGCGATAAAAAACTAATTCATAATCAATTATCTCTTTATTTCCTGTTGCTTTCCATGGGACATCCTCGTGAGAGTATTCGCTGATCTCAGCTGCTTTTTTATCAGACAGCTGATTAATGACCTGGTCAATAATTTCTTTTTCGCTAGCTTTTAATTTTGTCAAGTCGGGCTTTTCTAATGGGAGATATCTCTTTTGTGGATAGCCGTGATATTTATCCTTAATTATCCTTATGGCTTCGCTGTCTTGCATTTGATCAATGATTTTAATAAACTCGACCGGTGTGGGGCCGTACTTATTTTTGATATATGTCGCACCGGTTAATTGTTCTTCGTAGGCTTCATAATAGTTGAAGTCAATAAAATAGAGTAGCTTATACAACACTGTCTCGCCTATGTTGGGCTTGCCGGCACAGCGCTCCAACAGATATAGTAATACTTGCTTGAATTTATCCTGCTTAATCCGGGGAACCGAAATTCGCATAGTTTGCTGCGGGGCCTTTTGTTGCCCTTTTTCCATAATCACTTCTGGCTCATTTTCCAGCCCCAGGAGATAATCGGTCGATACTTCAAAAAGCTTTGAAAAAGCTATCAATTCTATGCTGGCGACTCCCCGTTCGGCATTTTCGATTTGCGAAACCGCGGACCGGGAAATCGAAAGCGAATTCGCGACATCATCTTGTGACATTTCCTTCCTCACCCTTAGCCCTTTTAATCTAGCGGCAATTTCCTTGCGTCTTGCCTTGCTGTTCATGAGCGGTGCCCCCTTCCACTTTTATTTGTACAATAGCATATGTTTGATATCCTGTCAATATATATATCGAATTTCGAACAGAAAAACTTGCACTCCTTTTACAAGAGAGGGCGAATATTGGGGACCGAGGCGAACACAATGCATGGCATGTAGCTAAGTATGTTTACCAAAGAAGAGGTTGCGTAGCCCAGCCACAAATTTCTCATTCTGGCCCTTGGTACCAATCGAGACGCGGATACATTGCGGTAGGCCAAAAGAAGTTAGCGGTCGAATGATGACACCAGCCCTCATCATGGAAACAAAAACCTCATCTGCCGATTTTTTTAGATTAATAAAAATAAAATTTGCTTCAGTCTTTTTATATTCCAACCCAAGCTTATCTAATTCTTGATAAAGATATTTTTTGCCGGAAACATTGGTCTCATAGGTTTTATCTAAAAAGGCCTTGTCGCCTAATGCCGCCAAAGCTCCGGCTTGGGCTAGCCGACTAACATTAAAGGGCGGCTTTACGCGAAACATGTAGCGAGTTAGCTCGCTTTTGGCAACGCCGTATCCGGCGCGTAATCCGGCTAACCCATGGAACTTAGAAAAGGTGCGCAAAACTAGGATGTTTTTGCCTTCTTTTATATATTGTAGGCCATCCGGAAACTCTTTTGATTCCACATATTCCCCATAAGCCTCATCCAAAATAATTAAAATGTTGTCGGGAATCTTTTTTAAGAAACCCTCAAAGGATTTTTTGGTGATAATGGTGCCAGTGGGGTTGTGGGGATTGCACAAAAAGATCATTTTAGTTTTTTTTGTAACAGCCGTGGCTATGGCGTCCAAATCCTGCTCATGGTTTTTTAAATCAACAAAAACTGGCACACCATCAAAAAGCCGCGCGAAGAATTCATACAAGCTAAAGGTGTTTTTGGGCACAATCACTTCTTCGCCGGGTTTTATAAAAGTCGCCGCAGCAATTTGCATTATCTCATCGGACCCATTACCAACAATTATGCAATCATCCTTAACGCCTAGTTTTTTAGCCAGGGCCTCTCTTAGCAAAATTGATTTTTGATCAGGATAAACCTCTAGGTTTTTTGATTCCTTGGCAATTGCAGCGAGAGCTGCCGGAGAGGGCCCATGAGGGTTTTCATTTGAAGCAAGTTTAATTACGCCAGGTTCTTTTGGGGTTTTTCCAGGCACATAGTCCTTGATGTTTTTTAGGGTGGGACGGATAAACTCTTCCATAGATTAAAAAGGATTGGCCCAACTAAAGCCAATTAAAGCTGCACGTGAGTCTTTGGAAACTTCGTTGTCCAAAACATTTAGTGCCGAAAGGCTAACCGAAAAGATCGGCGTAAAATATATTTTGCCGCCAGCATTTAGCTGAAATAAGGTTTCTCCGGCCAGAAGATCGGTGGCTAGGAAGAAAACATTGCTGCCAATGGGGGCTTCCAGGCCCAGCATCCCCAACGGCCTAAAGCGCTGCTGTGGAAAGTCTGCCATAAAGCCAAAGGTAAGGCGTGGGCCTTGTTTTAAGTATTTGGTAGCTACCATATAGACGTCGGTAGTCGTATGCGAGAAAAGATTCTCCACCCCAATTGCCAAGAGCATGGGGTAGGGGTCTTCCCCGGTTGAAAGAGAAAGCTTCATGTTTACAAAGACACCCTCACGCAGTTCTCCGGAATCCTGATCAGTGCCCCCGACGATTCCTAGTTCCACCCCATGAAAAGTGCCCAGATTCATTTTATAGGATACGGTGGATTCAGCGGTGGCAAAGCCAGGAAGAAAAGTTGCGCCAAAGTCGGCGGCAATGTTGAAGTTTTTGTAAGGGACAACAACAGCGGAAGGAACACGGATGAGCCCGCTGGGACCATTAACCGTTGGCGAGGGAAAGACATCAGCATAAGCAAAAGCGGCGCTACCCATAAAAACAGCAACACAGCAACATAGCAACATAGCGACATAGCGACACAACAATGCTAACTTGGTTTTCATAAGGTGCACCCCGCTTTTTGATTTTTCGACTTTGCGTGACATCAATCCCGAGCACCTCGACCCTGCTCGGCGCTGCCCTGAGCTTGTCGAAGGGCTATGTCGAGGGATTAATGAGTGAATTATAAACACTTTCAATGTTTTTTGCAACCGTCTTGCTAGAAAAGCGCTCATGGGCATCTTCGCTGGCTTTTTTGCCCATCTTCTCCCTTAAGGCATCGTCTTTTAAGAGGCGCACAACATGCTCTACAAATTTTTCTTGATTATTTGGGACTAAATATCCGTCTACGCCGTTGTTAATGCTATCGGAAATCCCGCCGCCAAAAACCGCCACCACCGGGAGACCACAGGCTTTGGCTTCAGTTACAACCAGTCCTTGCGTTTCTGTAGTTGAAGCATAGACAAATATGTCTGCGGCAAAACAATAATCAAGAACCTTTTGGTGGGGGATTTGTCCGGTGAAAATAATATGGTTGTCTTTTCCTATCTTTCGATACTCTTTTTCTTTGGGGCCGCCACCCACCAATACCAGGCAAACATCTTTTTCTTGTTGGAGAATTTTACTGAAAGCCGAGAGCAGAAAAGGAACGTTTTTTTCTTCTGATAGGCGCCCTGAGAAGAGCAAAACTTTCGCATCTAAGGGAAGGCCGAGCTCGCGTCTAAGTTCGCTGTTTGTTTTTTGCCTGCCGCCTTGTGCTGCGATCTCTTCCAGCTTCAGCCCGGTTGGAATAACCTTAATCGGTACTTTAACTTTTCGCAAAACCAAAAGTCTTCTAACCATAGTTGAGGGGACAATTATAGTGTCAGCCAAGTTACAGAAAAAGGTCAAATAATTAGCAATCACCCGTTTGGCTAATCGCTGTGGAACAAATGGCGCATGGTGCACATACCTTGAAAAAAGGGTGTGGAAAGAGTAAACCAAAGGAATCCCCATCTTTTTGGAAAGCAACCTTGCAGACATTCCAACCCCAAAGGGTTGATGTACATGAATTAAATCAATTTTTTCGGCTTTAAGCTTATTAAAGATTTTATAGGAGTAAGGGAAAACCAGACGATAGCCAGGGTAGGTAGCTGGAAGTGATGGCAAACGCAGAATAGACGGATCAGATTCTTGATGTCCAGGGTATTTGGGGCCCACAACAAAGACCGTGTGGCCTAAGGCCTCCAATTCCTGCTTCAACATACTCACAGAAATTGTAATCCCGCTAAGATAAGGAAGATAGGCGTTGGTGAAAAGCGCTATTTTCATCTAGCTTTCTTGGCTAAACGACGTAGGGCTCCCCGATATTTTATTTCAGCCTTATGGTCTTGTGCGGGAAAGCCAGAGATAGTCGAATTAGCCGGGATATCTTTGGTGACGCCTGACTTTGCCATGACAACTGTATTTTCTCCAATCGTAATATGGCCGTTAAAGCCAGCTTGTCCGGCAACATAAACATGGTCTTTTAGGGTTACGGATCCAGCAAAACCGACCAAGCTTACAATCGCGCAATCTCTGCCGATTTTGCAGTTGTGGGCAATATGAGAAAGGTTGTCAATTTTTGTGCCGGCCCCAACAACGGTGGAACCCAGGGTTGCGCGCGAAACGCAAACATCAGCATAGAGTTCGACATCATCTTCAATAATTACATTGCCGATTTGTGGAATTTTTACGTGTTTGCCCTTTTCTTGAATATAGCCGTAGCCGTCTATGCCCAGCCGACATCCCGAGTGCAAAACTACCCGGTTGCCGATTATGACATTATGATAGATTGAAACCTGGGGATGAACGATGCAATCTTGCCCTAGCTGACTTTTAGGTCCAATATAAACCTGGGGATAGACGATGGTATTGTCGCCGATTGAAACATTTTCTCCTAAAACAGAGTAAGCCCCGATTGAGACCCCTTTCCCAATTTTGCATGATTTAGAAATGATAGCTGTTTGGTGAATGCCTTTGGGGCAAGGAGTTTTAGGCGCAAAGCACAAAAGGATTTTTGCCATAGCAGCCCGCGGGTCATCAACCACAATAGCAGGCTTTCCTGAAATGGCGGTGGCCGAAGAAGCTACCAGAGCCGAGGCCTTGGAGCTTATGGCAGAGGCCAAGAGTTTATCTTCCAAGACAAAAACTAAATCACCGCTCTCGGCCTCTGAAACAAGAGAAACCCCTTTGACGTCTAGGTCCGCGTTCCCGACAATTTTTCCACAAACAAGCTTGGCAAGTTCTTTAAGCTTCATTTATTCAGTTCGTTGACCACCATGTCGGTTAGATCCATTCCACCAGTGATCACGACCTGTTTGTCGAGTACCAGATCAATGCCAACTTTTTTAGCCACGGTATTGACCGCATCCAGAATTTGAAGTTGAAGTTTAGCCGTTAGCTCCTCATTGAGCCTTAATAGTTTTTCTCTTTTTGGTGCAAGACTTTCTTCAAGCTTTTTTCTAAGCTTATCAATTTCTTCTGTACTCTTTCCGTCTTTTTCTGCTTTTTCAAGCTTTGCCTGGCTTTCTTCAAAGGATTTTTTAAAGGCCTCTTCTTCTTTGGCAAGGTCTTTTTGCGCCTTTTCGGTTGCTTTATATTCACGGAAAACTTTTTGTACATCAATGTACCCAATGCTGGCGGCAGATGCCATAGCAGCTACCCCAGAAATAAAGGCCATAATTAAAAGAATTACGACGAATTTTTTCATGTTTCACCTCCTGGAGGATATTCTACCATAGGCCGGGTTTTGCGTCTATGTGTTTCTAGATGAATTAGTAATACTCCGATGTCAGCCGGGGAGACCCCGGCAATGCGGCTGGCCTGGCCAATTGAAGCTGGTTGCACTTTTGAAAGTTTATGGCGAGCTTCTTTAGATAATCCGTCAAGTTTGGCAAAATCAATACCTTCGGGAATTTGTTTGTGCTCTAAGCGCTTAAACTTTTCAATTTGCTTAACCTGCCTTTTGATGTAGCCAGCGTATTTTTCCTCGATCCTGATTTGCTCGGCAACCTCATTTGAGACCAGCTCTTTTTTTTCTATAGCTGTGCGCTTTTTTATGAAGCACGAAAAGCGTGCAGGAGAAATCAAGCCTACCTGACGTCCTTTTTCGGTAAGGCGCAAGTCCGCATTGTCTTGGCGAAGGATCAGTCGGTATTCTGAGCGTGAAGTTAGCATGCGGTAAGGCTCGTTTATATCTTTGGTGATAAGATCATCAATTAAAGTTCCAATATAGCTTTCTTCGCGGCCCAGAATTAGGGGTTCTTGGCCGAGAGCTTTTTGGCAAGCATTGATGCCGGCAATAATTCCCTGCGCAGCTGCCTCTTCATATCCCGAAGTACCATTTATTTGGCCAGCGCAGAAAAGGCCTGAAATTTCTTTGCTTTCCAGAGAGTGCTTCAGTTGTGAGGATGGCAGGTAATCATATTCGACAGCGTATCCAGGCCTAATGATTTCCGCATTTTCCAAGCCGGGCATTGTTTGAAGCATGGCCAGCTGTACATCGGCTGGAAGGCTGGTGCTCATGCCTTGAGCATACATTTCAAGGGTGTCTCGGCCAGTTGGTTCAATAAAACATTGTTGTCTTTCTTTTTCTGGGAAGCGAACTACCTTATCTTCAATAGAAGGACAATAGCGGGGGCCGGCGCCCTTGATTTTTCCTTGGTAAAGCGGAGAACGATCCAGGTTGGATCGGATAATGTCATGGGTTTTTTTATTGGTCCAGGTAAGATAACAGGGAACCTGGGGCAATGATAATGAGGGATTGGGTGGTACCGGGAAGGAAGATTTTGGATCAGCATATTGTTGATATTCCCAGATAAAAGAAAACATTTTAGCTGGCTCGTCCCCGGGCTGGATGCGCATTTTTGAAAAATCCATTGAGCGTTTGTTGAGCCTAGCTGGAGTCCCGGTTTTTAGTCTTCCTAACTTTAAACCCAATGCGGCTAAGCTTTTTGAGAGCCCCTTAGCCGGAAATTCTCCGGCGCGGCCAGACTCCATGTGTACCATGCCAGTATGAATTACGCCATTTAAAAAAGTGCCGGTAGTTACCACTACTGTTTTTGTGTGATAGGTAACATTCAATTTGGTCCTTACCCCGCAAACCCGACCGCCCTGGGTAAGGATTTCCTCAACCAGGCCTTGTTTTAAATCAAGATTCTCCTCTTTTTCAAGGATTTCCTTCATCACCCGATGATAGAGTTTTCGGTCCGATTGCGCGCGCAGGGCTTGCACAGCCGGCCCTTTGTTGGTGTTTAGGGTTTTGGTTTGCAGGAAGGTTAAGTCAGTTGAAATCCCTATTTGGCCGCCCAAGGCATCCACTTCGCGAATCAGCTGGCTTTTGGCGGGGCCGCCCATGGCGGGGTTGCAAGACATAAAAGCAACTGTGTCCACATTCATGGTTAGGAGGAGGGTGGGAGAGCCGAGCCGAGCAGAAGCCAGCGCAGCTTCAATGCCGGCATGACCAGCGCCAATGACAATTACATCGTATTCTTTAGGGTGAACATAGGCTTGTGAGGACACGCTAACCTCGGATGTCTCTTACTATAAAAATAATCCCCAGCAGACCACCTAGTTCATCCCGGAGTTCGTTGGCGTTGATAAGGGAAGGGATACATTCTCCATGTGGATCACAGAGCTTTGCCTCAAAGCGCTCAATCTCTAAGTTTTTGTTTACTACCTCATTATATAGTTTGTGATACTTGTCTTTTTCTTTAAAAAGGGTAGAAATTTTCTTTCCAATAATTTCTTCCTTGTCACAATGGAAGAATTTATGAGCCTCGTCATTTAGAAGCAAAATTCTTCCTTCAAGATCAGTTACCAACAACGAGTCTGGCATCGTTTCTATAATCTGTCGGGCTGCCAAACCTGGAGAAATAGCAAAGAGGCTGTACCAGCGCATGGCCAAATAAATAAAAAGGATCATAATAGCAAAGTCAAATACAACAGTAGGTGGGGTAAGTCGCAGATTAAAAATTAAAGGTAAAATCTCATCCGCGAAAAGGCCGATTGTTACCGGGACAAGGGAGCCAAAGCCAATTAAGAGGGCTTGGGAGCGCACAATTTTCTGGTGGGCGGTTTTTGCATAACGTAAAAACAAAAAGATGCCCCAAATTGTATAGAAAGAAGTCTCTAAAATAAATAGCCAGTAAAGCGGTGCGGGTTGGCTAGCAATGCCGTAAGGATAAATATCGTAGCGTGAATACATCAGATTGGTAAAAAGAAAAAGGCAACCCAGAATTGCTGGGGGAATATAGAGTATGGCCAGCGTGCTTTTCTTTTTTAAAAAAGTTCCTTTTTTAGCAAAGATTAAGGCAAAGTGGGTATAGACTGGGAAGGCAAAAGCAAAAAGGGTTGCCGAGATGCGGTTAAGGGTTTGGGCCAGGTCCAGGGTAAAAGCAATCCTGTAGGAATAGGTAAAGATGCAGGCAAAAAAAGCAACCAAGGCAAAGCGGACAAAAAAACGGGCCACCCGATTGTCATGGTGCCTTAAGTGGATATGAAAGGCAAAAAGCAATATAAACAGCGCCGCAGCTAGTTCAAAATATGGGAATAGTATCATTTGAGGGTATTATAGTAGATTTCAAAAATCAATACAACTCACAAACTTTGCGTGAGAGATAAACACTTGAGTCCTGCGGAGCAAAGCCTGGGCTGGTTATAATAACTGATGCGCTGGCGGCTCGAAAATGAGGTACCAGGAATCCTGCGAGGTTATCCAGTGCCTCTTTTTCAGCATCAGGAATTTTATCGAGGGGTCGGTTGTCTAGCTCCTCTCTAAACGACACTGCTTTGCTGACTTCAAGAAATGCGTCCAGGTCTGCCACCAGCACAGAATTGCCTGCGGATAAAAACTCTCCTAATTCTACGGATTGCTGTGAAACTGAGGAAGATAACCCTCCACCCGAGATATCCCAATTTATTTCTGCACCATAAAGCTCTGTGCCAGTATTTGCATCAACTAATTTCTGGTAAGGGAGATTCTCTCCGCCTCCTTGAACAACCTCTTTAGGAAAAAGCGGCCGGGACAAAGAAAACCTTTCTGGATCAACCGGAAAATGATAAATGCTGGCAGCTAAGCCGGCGTGCAAAGCAGCCACATTATGATCAACATCGGTAAGGGAATGGCCAGCATAGTTAAAAGTTTCTTTAAGCAGTGCATGGGGAGACAATGCACTTGCATTAAAAGCCATGCCAGGAGCCTCAAAATCCAGATGATCGGGTGTGTGATATTCAAGTTGGGCTACTCCGGCATTAATATCAACAGTTCCTGAAAGGACTGATTCAACCAGGGCGTAAAACCAGAAGCGGTGATCATCAAAAAAATAAACTGGTCCTTGACCTTTTTTTTCTAACAAAACATATTTTTTTAGTCCAAAGTATTCTGCTCCGCGCATGCCGCGAAAACGGAAATAGGCAACGTGGTCTCCCACAGAAAGATCGTCTTGACCTCCAATTATTAAGGGAGGGATACGGCATGCCATGTAGATGACAGATGGTTGCTTGCAATAAACGGCTTTTCTTGGAAAAAATTTTGATCGGTGGGTTCTAGTATAAAAAGCCTGGCGGCGCTCATGGGGAGAAAGAGAAATAAAAGCCCGGGCTTGTTGGGCTTCAGTTGTGGGGAGCACCCATCGCACAAAAGCATAGGGATTTCCAGCTTTTTCAGAATACTCTGCGGTTAAGGATAATGCTTGCGTAAGCCCTTCTTCGTCTTGAATCTGCCCAAATAAATCAGGGAGAGCGTATTGGGTGTAACGACGTGGGTTGCCAAATTGTGCGGCGTAGCTCGTGATTAAAGAGCAGGCCGCAACCAATCTTTTGGTGTCTTCTGTTTTTTCAAGAAGGGCTGGAAGTGCTTTGCTCACGAAATGCTTGGAATCACCAAAGTGATTACAATAATCAGTAATAACTGGGGCCAGCGTTTTTAATCTATTTAGGGTGCCTAAATGATTAAGCAGGGTTGGGAGTGACCATCCAGCAAGAGCGTGGCGGGATTTCTCCGGACAGGATTTAATTAAGGCCTTTAATTCTTTATCCCATCCTTCCAATTCTTCAAAGCTTTGGGCTTTTTCATACAGAGCGGGCAGAAGCCTTGAAAGATAATTCGATGGATTGCCAACCCCTCTTGAATAACTCTCAATTAAACCCATTAATCTTTCAAATTGTCCAAGATCTTCTGCTCTTGCCATTAGGGAGCCAAGTTGATCTATGTACCAGCTTAAATCATTGGCTGGCCTCCAGCCGAACTGCTCAATATAATTTGAAATCAGCTCTATTATGTTTTTGTGCCATAGACCTAATTCAGCAACATTTTGTACCTTGTTCAGCATTGCCGGCAGGAGGTCCCATCTCCAGTGCCTGAAAACCGAAACAGGTTCTTTTGGGAAATCCCTCTTTATTTTTTGCATTGCCTTTCGAATAAATCTAGCAAGTTTTGCAAGCTCTTCTGGAGAACTAAAATTGAGTTGGATTTGTTTGTTGCCCCAGAAAGGGTACTTTGTGGTTTGCCCTAGCAAGGACTTCATAAACGGGTCTGCTGCAATTGGGTCCCCCGCCTTCAATTTTTGCCACAGAGCAAAGGTTCTCCTGGACGTTTCTGCAATTCCAATTTTGCCTAAAGCGCTACTCAAGCGCGGTGACCTAATTGTATATTCTAATATGCTTCTTCCCCGTGCCCCTAAATATAACGACATTTATACCCTCCAGCTTGTTTTTCGCAAGATCTAGCTATAAATTTCACTTTAATTTGGATTATATGTTATAATATTTCTCAACATGGCAAAGGTTAAATACAAGCGCATCCTCTTGAAACTCTCCGGCGAAGTTTTTGGTGGGAAAAGAAAACATGGCATTGACCTTGAACTCTTAAACGTTTTAGCCAAGGAAATCAAAAGTGTTCGCGAACTAAAAATAGACATTGCCATTGTGGTTGGTGGAGGAAATATTTTTAGGGGTGTTGCTGGAGCAGTTAAAGGCATTGATCGCGCAACTGGCGACTACATGGGGATGTTGGCGACGGTTATAAATTCCCTAGCGCTGCAGGATGCACTGGAAAGAGCTGGTGTTGCTTCTCGTGTTCAAACCGCCATTTCTATGCAATCGGTGGCAGAACCTTTTATTCGCCGACGTGCTATCCGCCACATGGAAAAAGGACGGGTTGTAATTTTAGCTGCTGGGACCGGCAACCCCTATTTTTCAACTGATACTACTGCTGCCCTACGCGCAGCAGAGCTTGATGTTGATGTGGTGCTAAAAGCCACCAAGGTTGGCGGCGTCTATGACAAGGATCCCATGGAACACAAAGATGCCAAGAAGTATAAAAAAACCACTCACATGGAACTTATTCAGAAAAGACTTAGGGTCCTCGATTCAACGGCAGCATCCCTTTGTATGGAAAACCGAATCCCGATTATTGTGCTCAACTTAACCGAAAAGGGAAACATCAAAAAAGCCCTTCTAGGCAAAAACGTTGGCACATTGGTTGAAAATGAATAAAGGAGGGTGACGATGAAAGACGTATTAAAAGAAACCGAAGACAAGATGGACAAGGCGATTGGGGTGTTAAAGAAGAATTTTTCTGCCGTTCGAACTGGCCGCGCAAACCCGGCCCTCCTGGATCATGTTATGGTAAGCTATTATGGCAGCGATGTTCCGCTTAAACAGCTGGCCTCTATTTCTGTCCCCGAACCCAGACAGCTTTTGGTAACACCTTACGACAAAAATTCCAGCGCGGACATTGAAAAAGCGGTTTTAAAATCGGACCTGGGAGTTAACCCAAGAAGAGAAGCCGGCGTTATCCGCCTTATTTTACCTGAGCCTTCAGAAGAGAGAAGAAAAGAACTGGTTAAGATTATAAAAAAGGAAACCGAAGAAGCCAAGATTGCTATCCGCAATGTTCGGCGCGAGGCCAATGAAGCTTTGAAAAAGCAAAAGAAAGACAGAGCTATCACCGAAGACGACGAAAAAAGCCTCGACAAAAAGGTGCAGGATCTAACCGATAAACATTGTACTGGGGTGGATAAACTTCTAGCTGCCAAAGAAAAAGAGGTCATGGAAGTCTAAATTTAATGACTAATGACTAATGACTAATTCCTAATGACTAATGAATGTCCCCAACATATTGCAGCAATCATGGACGGAAATGGCCGTTGGGCAAAAGAGCGCGGGCTTGCTCGTATTGCTGGCCATCGTGAAGGGGCAGAATCGCTCCGCGTTGTACTTAAGGTCGCCGCCGAATTCGGCGTAAAATATTTAACCGTCTATGCTTTTTCAACTGAAAACTGGCGCCGCCCCCAAGAAGAAGTTGATTTTTTAATGGAGCTCTTTTCAAATACAATTGACAATGAAATAGATGAGTTAATGGAAAACCAGGTCAAGCTTAATTTTTTGGGCCGACTCTCAAAGTTTTCTGATGAATTGCGAAAAAAAATGGAAGCTGCCATGGAAAAAACCAAAAACAATAAAAGAATTACATTAAATGTAATGGTAAACTATGGCTCACGCGCAGAAATAGTCGATGCAGTGCAGGCAATTATTGATAAGGGCCAAAAAAAAGTAGAAGAAGATACAATCAGTCAACATTTATACACGGCGGGGATTCCGGATCCTGACCTCTTAATTCGAACGGCATCGGAGATGCGGGTTTCAAATTTTTTGCTTTGGCAGATTGCTTATGCTGAAATATATGTAACTCCCACCCTTTGGCCGGATTTTAGGCGCGAACAATTAATTGAGGCAATGGCAGCGTATCAAAAACGGGTTAGGAAATTTGGAAAAACCGAGGACCAATTAAATGCTGCGTAGACTACTTACGGTATTGGTTGCAGCACCCATCGTTATCGCCTGCGTTTATTTTGGCGGAATTGCCTTTCTTATTCTCATTCTTGCCCTGGCCATTGCCTCCATCAATGAGTTCTATAATATGATGAAGGCCAAGGATTTTCATCCAGCTTATTGGGTGGGAAACTTCTTCACGGTAATTTTTATTATCTTTGCCTACTACGCGTTGAAAAAACATTGGGAGCCGGCCCATTCGGCAATGTTAACGGTGGCTGCTGTGGCCACCATGCTTGCTACCTTGTGGCTGAAACGCCCCAAGGAAGCCATTGTTGATATTTCTGTGACCTTACTTGGGATGATATATATTGGATGGTTTTTTAGTTATTTTTTGTTTATCCGTGCCTTAACTGACCGGGGAGCCTACATTCTTTTTATGATGTTTACGGTCTGGGCGCTAGATATTGTGGCTTATTTGGTGGGGAGCAAATTTGGCAAACACAAGCTTCTGCCATCGGTCTCACCCAATAAAAGCGTTGAAGGTGCGATTGCGGGTTTTATTGTTGCCTTAATTGCGGCCGCGGTTTTTGGCTATTTTGCGGGGTTTGCGCTGGAACATTCCTTGATTTTGGGCGCACTCATAGGGGTCGTAGCTCAGCTAAGTGATCTGGTAGAATCTTTGATTAAACGTGATGCTGGGGTAAAGGATTCTGGCAATCTTATCCCAGGTCATGGTGGAGTCTTGGATCGCATGGACAGCTTTATTTTGACTGCCCCGGTTATGTACTATTATTTGGTTTGGGTCATTTTGAAATAATGACAAATGACAAATTAAAAATGACAAATGAAGGAATAAAATTTATCATAAAAATAGCTTTGCGGGAAGATGTTGGGGAAGGCGATATTACAACCAAGGCCCTGGTTGATAAAGGGGCAAAGGCTAGGGGCGAAATTGTGGCAAAAGAAGCTGGGGTTGTTGCTGGGCTTTTGGTTGCAAAAGAGGTTTTTGCCCAGGTTGATCGGCGCATCAAATTTGCCCCGAAGGTCAAAGACGGGGCCAAAGTTAAAAAAGGCAAAGTAATTGCAACTGTTTCTGGTCCGGCACGGGGGATTTTGACTGGCGAACGTGTAGCTTTAAACTTTTTGCAGAGAATGTCGGGAATCGCTACTTTGACAAGGGAGTTTGTAAAAAGAGCACAAGGAGCTAAGCCTCAGATTTTGGATACGCGCAAAACCACCCCAGGCTTGCGAGCACTAGAAAAATATGCTGTGAAAATGGGGGGCGGAGCCAACCACCGCATGGGGCTCTACGACGCTATTCTTATTAAGGATAATCATATTGAGATGAGTGGGGGGGTTGGAGAATCCATACAAAGAGCAAATTACAAATTACAAATT
>JABMSE010000052.1 GCA_013204645.1 Candidatus Saganbacteria bacterium
AGCCTTGGATTGGCTTGGCATCGATAAATGGCAAAAGCTTACTTTCCAAAATCCTTATCGCGAGGTTTCCAACCAGGTATTAGATATGAACTCCATGATTGAGATGGCAATCTGTACCAAAGCCATTGATGGGCTAACTAAGAATGGCCCAGGTCACCCTGATTATGACGCAGGCAGCGAAAGATTAAGACAACTTGTATCTGAAACCAAAAATATGATGGTTGTGCATGCTGCTCACAGTGCAGTTCTGGCACACAGGATAAAACTTTAAAAGGGGAAACGAAAAATGAGTACACTAAATATTATTAATACAATAATTTCTGTTCCCCCCAACTATCAAACCACACGCTATGTTAGTAGCGATGGCAACCGCGTAGTTGCAACCGTTTGTGAAGAAGATGGATCTTGCGAAGACACAACCCTCATTAAATATAACGGAGACGACGCAGATAAGCGTGCAGAAAAAAGTGCCCGCAACATCCAAAGTGCCGCCGACAGTCGTTTATTGTTTACCGGCGACATCCGGTTCAAGCCCTGGCGCGGGAAAGTTATAGTCGACAACTGGACACCCTTTAATGCCGTAACCCTTATTAATCTTGGCCCAGAAAATTTAAGCTTTGCTGAAAAACAAGCCAAGGTTATGGAGTTCATACAAAATCTTTGGGTGTCCGGTGTTATGCCCAACTCAAAGGAAGCTGCACAAAGAGAAGTTGAAAGATTGCAAGATGAATTAGGCATTAGCGTAGAAGAAGTTGATGGTAGTGATCCAGAAATCAAAACTCCCTGGGTAATTCAAACAAAATTTAGGGATCCAAAAATTGCTAGCTGGAAAGATTTAGCCAATCTCTATTTTGCCCTAGAAGAATATGGGCTAGCACGCCTTTTTGGGCAACGGGTAATTGATTACAAAGGAGTCGTAACCCATGACCGTCCTATTTATTATGACGAAACCGTTTTTCTAATTACAGACGTGGCCCGGGTACAAGGCATTAAGGCCTGGTCAGAAACATTTTTTAATGAAGCCATAAAATGGTTAGTGGATAACGAAAATAATTTACAAGAACTAGAAGATGGATACCACACCCGCTACCAATATGAAATGCTAAAAACTTGTGTATTGTCTCGCCAACTCTTTCCAGAGGCAATCCTCACCTATGAGAATGAAGCTGGTGTAGTTGAAACCGTCTGTGACGAAGCTGATCTTGAAACTTATACTTACAATGCTACATTTGGCTACAACCAAGACACCCCTACTTTCGACGATAACTTCTTAGCAACCAGATCCCACCTTGAGTTAGCCAATTACTATATGTCCTGGGGAAATTTCGATGCAGCGGAGAGAGAATATGACCAAACCCTGGATTTAATTGCCCTAATTGACAGCTCCCAGGCTGTACTTGGCGGAGATGCTCAAGAAACTTGGGATAAATATGAAATGTATATGCATCCTCATGACAGGTGGCTGGGTGCCGCATGGAACCGCTTAGGCCTTAACTCTTACTTTTTACGTGGCGAAATTATAAGAACTTTGCGCGGAGATTTTCGCCTCTTTTATCTTAGCAAACAATTTAGGCCGGATTTTTTCCTGGTGTTTCAAGCCCGGGCTCATCAAGGAAAAGCAAAAATAGAAAGATCCAAAGCAGGAGCTGAAGATGATTTAGCAAAACGCGAATCCCATCTTGGGCAAGCAGAAGCAAGATTAAAAGAGGCTCATTCTCTGGTTTCAGAGATCAAAACCAATAAATACTGGGCCTTCTTCACCCCGGGAATGTACGAAGAAAGGCACACTTATTATTCTGTAACCGTTGACTATGCGGAAGTTCTTTTTGCGCTCTATTCCCAGGGAAACCCTGAATATAGCACCGAACTTCCAAGGGTCAAGGAAATGGCAGAAGAAGTTGTAAAGTGTGTTAGCGAAGACCCCTTAGACATTACCCACCTGCGGGCAAAATTCCTTTTGGGCGATATTGCTCTAACCGAAGGAAATAGTGCCGAGGCCGTTGAAATATACAATGTCATCTTAGCTAGCATTACCGAAGAAGAGGCAAAACTAGAAGTTGGCCGAGAATTGCCACCTTATTATCAGCAGCTTAAAGAAAAATGCGAGATGAGGTTGGCGGTTTTATAGTGTCCCGACTCCGGCGGGATCCCGCCTCTGGCGGGAAAATTTCTGGCTTAAAAGAAATTTCAGAAATCCTTAGAAAAAGCGAAATTTCTGCCAAAAATTGACGATATATATATATAGGGGAAGACAATGGGAATACCACCACTCAATAATAGCACCGTAAATAGGCAGCTTAGCGATTCGTGGGCTTTCTACGCGAATAATATGATCGAAGAAGATGGGCGCCCCTTGGCTGATTCAGATAATAATGATTTGGATTTGGATGGGGATCGCAGCGAAAATATCACCTTTTCAGAAAGTTCGGCTTATGTACTTATGCGAGCGGCTTATATGGACGATGAGGAAAATTTTAATCTGGTCTGGAATTGGACCCAAGCTAATTTACAGCGCAACAAAATTCCGCTCTGGGTACCTGACGAAAACAGTGGGCTCAAAGATATAAAATGGGTAAAAGAAGAGATGCCTCCCGAATTAAATGACCACCTCTTTGCCTGGCGCTATGTTCCTTCTTTAGGTGGAATTGATCGGGCTACCGGAAATGAAACCCCGGGTGGAGTTATCTCCCTTGAAGTCTTAAGTGGAGACGATCACAGTGGATTTTATGCTGCCTCCGATGATATTGAAATCGCGGTAGCCCTTTTCATGGCTCACCTTCGAGGCTGGGGACCGAAAGAGGGAGAAACCTATCTTGAAGAATCTAGACTCATTATCCAAGATGCCTGGAATAAATATGTTGGACAGGTAGGAGAGGGATATTATTTCTTCGCCGGTGACCAATTTGCTTGGTCAGGAGAAATAAACCCCAGTTATTTCAGACAAGCTTATTTCAGTCGCATTTTCCCTTATATTGACCCAGAACATCCCTGGCATGAGGTTTCGGATAGCTCCTATGACGTAATGAAACAAACAGCCAGTATGCCTATTAATGGCCGAAGTCGTGAGGGTGTCAATCTTCCACCTAACTGGATTGCCATGAGCTACAAAGGTGAATTAGTAGACAGCAAAACTTTCTCAGGCGTTGCCGGAGAGGTTTTTGGCTGGGATGCTTTCCGCGCTCTTTATGGTCCAGCCCAGGATTATGCCTGGTATGAAAACCAAAACGCAGAAACCTACCTAACGGATCCAGCAGTTGGACCAATTGATTTCTTAAGCCGTCAAGTATCTGGAAATGGAAGACTTCCAGGTGGTTTTCGCCATGATGGAACTAGTGTTCCATTTGTTCCCGAGGTAGTGCAAACCCATGGTTTAGCCAATGAACAATTGGCTATGTACGGCGGATATCTTCCCTTCTTCTACTATGCAGGCAAAACGAATAAGGCCCAAAGCATTATCACGCGCTTGACTAGCCGCTATGATTCAAAGGGCTATTGGGGATCTGATCCCAACAATTACTATTCCCAAAACTGGGTATGGTTTGGCCTAATTCTTGTAAATGGGCATCCCAAAGCCAATGACCTTATAGGACAACTTAAAAATATCCGCACCCCACAATGGGAACAAGAAAAAATGGAAGAAAAAGTTTCCGCTCCCCTCCTCTATCAAGTTGATTATAGGATCGGCGGCCGTGACAGTGATAATCGGCCCGTACTTAACTCCGAACTGGCCCGAGACAATTTAAACCTCAAGCAAATGAGGGAAACCATTTTTGCTCTAGCTTCTGAGGGATACTTTCCACTTTCGGGAGATGTCACCCATGTACAAGAAATAAATGCTATTGACCAAAATTATGATGCCAAACTCTTAGCTTATTTTGCCGATCCTCAAAACTACTGGAACAATGTCGTTGCCCTCTTAATCGCCTATAGCCAAAAAGCGATCAAAGAAAGCCGAAGAGAAGATTTGGACGGGATTCTTTCTTTGTTTGACACCTTTCGCTCTGATATCGAAGTCAACGAACATTTTTCTCCTTATACTTATAATCGCACAAGAATGGATGTGGCCGAGATTGAAATCCGGGCCCAATTTATTGACCGACCAAAAGCTTTTTATGAAGAAAGCATTAGGCTTGCCATGGATACAATTGAGTGCGTACTAGATTGTGAGGGCAAAAAAGCTGCTCCAGATTATTATATCGTTTTAAATCTAATCCTTTTAATTGGCGATTTGCACTTAAGAATTTATAGCCGCTCTCAGAATGACCAAGACCTTGCCCGCGCCTCAGAATATTATAATCAGGTTGGTAATTTATCAACAACTGGAATTAATATCTATGATCAAGAATATGGGTTTAGTCTTGGTTTTACTTTAGCCCAGGTAGACAATGCAATTTCATTTAACCAAAAAAAAGGACATCTAAGCCAGGAACAAACCGATGAAATTTATAATTCCGTCCTTTACCTGCAAGCAGTTGGAAGCGTAAAAGATGCTTCCCTGGCCATGCAAAGCCTTGAGCGAAGAGGCATTGATAATATGCTCCGGGAAGTTGAAAGGTGCAATCTGGCAATTTCCGATCTGAAAGAGTTGGCCACAGAGCAAGATGATTTTTATGTTTACTATGCCAGAACCGTTAAGGCAGACTTGCTTTTGGCCCTATCCGACAGTGTTAAATATTATCTGTGGCCTTTTTCCTCTGCTATCCTTAGCAGTGATGAAATGGCACAAATACAAGAAAGCCTTGATTCATTAAGTGATGAACAAATTAAAAGCGCTTTAAATAAACTCATCGCCAACTCCCAGGACATGACAAAAAGCGTGGACGAAAAAATTGAGAGTCTCTTTGTTTTTAATGACTTGGTGCTGGAAGATGCTTCAGAACTCTATCAGGAAACCCCATCTGACCTTGGCTATTTATATGCCTGGTCACAAATAAAACTGCTTGAAGTTGGGATAAGAAAAGGGACCTTCATGGACCGTGAGTTTTTCTATCTATTACCTTTTTACACACAGCCAGCGCTGACAGAAAGCGACCATGTCCCAGACCAAGAGTTTTTAGGTGTGCAAGAAAATTACTTAAAGGGCTTGATGTTAATTTCTCAAGCCACCAAGGTTTCAGCTTCACTTGATCTCCAGGAACAAGTTGTACACAAGGAAAGCTTAGCCGAAGCAAAAGGGCTCTTGCAAACCGCACTAAAACATGCGGATAAATTAAAAGAACCCTTCCGCACCTATTTTATAGCCCATATCCAATTAAAATTTGCAGAAATTTCCGTGCGGCGCGGTAATTATTCAGATGCCATCAGTATTTTCTACAAAGTTGAAGATAAAATTGCTTATTTAGAAACACAGGAAACAGAGATGCTTTGGCGAACCCATTCCCTCAAAGCCGAGCTTTATCATGAATGGGCAGCTGCCCTTAGTATCCTGGGCCGTTCTGGAGAAGCAGGAGACAAAGCAGAAAAGGCTCTTGAGATGTGTTATTTATCTGATTCAGCTTACGATTTTGAAATGCGAAGACTACTCCTTACCTTGCAATTCACCATTGATGAAGAACCTTGGGCCGATGCCTATGGGAGGACCCAGTAATGGATGCTATATCTCTTGGAACATATTTAGCGCAAGCCGTTACTTCGGCTGCCCCAAAAGGGCCCGATAGGCTCATCACTTCGGAGCCAACCGTGTCCCAAGAAATGGATAGCGCTGATTCCAGAAATTGGGAGATGGCCAATTGGGACAACGGCAGGCCATTTAATTGCACCTGGCAACCTGACAATATATCTTTTAATGACGGACTTATGACCCTTACCCTAGATGAGGAAGGGTGTCCTGGCAGTTGTGAGAGCTGGCCTTATGCCTCTGGTGAATACCGCACCCGCCAAGAAACCTTTCACTATGGTGACTATGAAGTACGCATGAAACCAGCAGCCGGAGATGGACTAAACTCTTCTTTCTTCGTCTACAGTGGACAGCCAGGCGAACGCTCTCATCACGAAATCGATATTGAATTTTTAGGCAAAGATTGTGAATCTTTCCAAGCCAATTACTTTGTAGAAGGAAGGGGCGGTCACGAAGAAATAGTTCGCCTTCCCTTTAATGCTTGTTTAGAATGGCATAATTACGGATTCAGGTGGGCAGAGAATTATATTGAATGGTACGTGGATGGAGAAGTAGTCCACACAGAAACCACGGCTGATGATACGATCCCCTATGAACCAGGTAAAATCATGGTAAATCTCTGGCCAGGAATTGGCGTTGATCGCTGGCTGGGCTATTTTGAATATCCCGGACATCCTTTAAGCACCCAATATGATTGGATAGAATATGCACCTTTAAGCCAGGAAGACGAAGACATGATTATAGTGGCGCCAGAAAAAAGTGGTCCGGGACTGGTTGGCCAACAAGATGCCGCCACCTTCGTTGGATACTGGTATAGTGAAAACCGAACTTATATTACAGATACACGAACACTTAAAGCTGCCATTGGCCGCGCCCAAAAGACCAAAGAACAACTTGAAGAAAAGATAAGCGTTAACCGGTACGAGAGAATTCTCTATAAACGCGCCCTCACCCAACTTTACCAATCCAAAAGTGAGCTGGGCGAAACTATTATTTTGATTTGGCTCTCCTCACGAAATATTGGGGAACCAAAAAGCCCAGCCTCCCTCTTGGAAGCTCTACCACTTTTGCAAGCCGGTTCTGGAGAGCATGCTGTTGATGACTGGGCAGAGTGGAGAATAACCTATTGGCCAGCCCAGCTTGCCCTAATTTTAAGCAGTGAATTAGAAGATCCACAGTTGCGAGAACCGCTTCAATCTATTCTACCAGGATTAAACCTTGATACTTCTCTAGATATAAGGGAACAAGAAAAACAAGCGCTGGAACACATTTATACCACCTTACTCGAAGGAAATAGGCGCCTTTCGGTTTTTCAAGGAGAAAGCTTATATCGAAGAGCCTTACTTCACAAAAGCCTGGGCGACCCAAGTGCTTGTGATGGATTGCTTAGCAGCGCCAAAGAAGCCCTACAACACGTAGCTACTACCGAACAAAGAAGTAATGGTTTTCCTAAGATAAGCGCTAAACAGAAAAAGCACATTCCTCAGCTGGTCACTGAAGATGAGGAAGAACTCTTAAAACACGTTGCCTGGGCCAATGTTCTCTACGCAAACGTCCTTATGTTTGAGGCTGAAGAGGAAGATGATTTTGGGGAAAAGCTTAAACTCTTGGAGGCGGCCCAAGCATATCTCGAAAACACTGCCCCGCTTAAGGACTTGGATGCCCTGGAAGCCAGACGAGTTTTGGCTGAAAACCTAACTCAACAGGCTTATGCCAACAAAAATCTTGGGCGAACATTCCTTCCCCAGTTGGCACAAGCTTTAGAGCACTTACATTATATAGTAGGCTGGCAACAAGAATACTTGAGCAACCCTACTTTTGCTGGCACAGAACCCCGCTGGCTAGCAAATATCACAAGTGCTAGCAGAATAGCTCATGCCAAAATATTAATGGTGGCGGCTGGTGAAATTAATTATCAAACCGAACCTCAAGCAATTGCTTTATTTACCCCCTATTTAGATACGGCTGATATCCAAACCCTAGAGGGAAACCCTAGCAAAGAAGCTGCTTTGCACATCCAATTAAAACTGCTCAAGCAAGCCGAGGAAACACTATACAATGAAATTGGTATTGTAAAACATCAGGCTCTTTCTGATCTACAACTAGTTTTAGCTGAAAATTACGCTCGCCAGGCCTTTATCGCAAAAGACCTAGGCAACCTAGCTTCCTACACTCAAAAATCAGAAAATGCGAAAAGAGAATTAGACCTTATTCTCCAGGCCCAAGTCACAGCAGAGCCAAAAGATCGTCCCTCTCCTCAGACATCAGCCATGGCTAATTTATGGATGGCCAAAATCCTCTTTGTTAGCGCCGGAAACGCAGAAAACTATCAAGTAGGACAAAGCGCATTAGATGGGGCCATGGAATACGCTAATGCAGCTATTGATTCCGGTGAAATTACCGGATCCCTGCTCTCCTCTGCTTATCAGAGCCGCGGAGAAATCCTACTGGGCAAAAAATCCCTAGAAGGAACTGGTCATTTTGCAGCAGATTTTGCTAATCCCCTAGCTGCAGCTGAATCTGAACTCGAAACTGCTCTTCCCATTTATCCGCAAAACTATGAAGCAAAGCTTAGCCTAGGGGATGCCCTAAATCAGCAAGGCAGATATAGCGAAGCTATTACCTATTACCAAGAAGTATTAGATTTATACCCTAATCATTTTATAACCAGGAGAGCAGAACTTGGCATCGCTGAATGTCGCATGCGTGAGCAAGAAAATTATTCCACTGAACACATTGAAGAGCTAGAAGAAGTAGCTTTTGATATATTAGCCAACGAATCTCGCGGATCTTTCTTGGTCCCGCGCGCCATTGATGCTTTAATTGAAGCCTATAGCACTAGCGAAGAAAATCACGAAAAAATTGTCCTACTCGCAAACGAATGGACTTCAAACGATGTCTTTAATCCTCGTTTTCGGGCTAAATTATATATCCGCTTGGCCGAGGCGACTTCCTGGCTAGATCGCAAAAAAACCGCCGAGGCACAGAGAATACTGAGAGAAATCCCCCGCGATCTTGAGCAGGTCATAGAGAAAGACAGCGAGCTCAATCCTTATTACCAGTTGGTTTCTGCTGAGCTTCGCATGCGAAGACAAAGATTAGCTGCGCCTATTGTTGATAACAGCCTTCAAACAATAATTGATGAAAGTGGAAATCCGCAATTGCAGGCCCGCTTAGTCTTAGACCAAATTGAGGGACATTCCTATCCGCGAAAGTTTAAAGAAGTAGTTAAAATTGCCAGAGACCATCTTGATCCAACTCGACTTAGCGAAATTGAGGCCCTTTACGCTTCTCGCGGCATACCCAACGGATTTGTTAAGTATAAATTTGCCCTCTGGAAAAAATTAGTAGAGGCCCTGACCTGGGACAACATAAATAAACCATATGATAAGGCTTTGGAAGAAATAGAACTGCTTCGAGCCGCCCTTCCGGAATTAGAAGCTGCCCTGCCAGATCAAGCCCGACTTTTAGATGCCGAGCTTTATCTAATCCAAGGAGATCTCTACACCTATCAGTGGGAAGACCAAGATTTTGCTAAAGCCTATCAAGCTTATCAAGAAGCAGAAAACGTCTTGGGGACGATCTCAAATCCTAATAATTCCTCAAAAATTCTCTATGCCAAAGTTCTCATGGCACAAGGACAACTCTTTCTCTATGCTCACAGTGGAAATGGAAAAATAACCCGAGCACTAAAAAACGAGCTCGGTTTTGACCGCAAACTTTTTTATGGCACAGCTGATGAACGTTTTATGCTGGCCCGCGACATTCTTTTGGACTTGCCCGAGGCGAGCAAAACCAAAAAGGCCCTTCTAGCCCGTCTCTATCTAAATTGGGCATTGCTGGAACAAGCTAACAAAGATTTCACCCAGGCTTTTAAATATATTAGCGAAGCAGTAGACAACTATCAAAAATATGCACCTAATCAAATCGCATCTGATATCACTTCGACCTACAATAATTTGGCTGCTATGACTCGACCGCAATTTTATACCACCTTCCAATTCTTTAATGGTTCGGGTGGCCAAAACGAAGGACAAATTACAACTACTTTTGAGCTACCATTTAGTTTTGCTAAAGGATTTAATTGGTTCCACCCCATTGTCAGCGAACAAATAGATATAGGGGGGGCAGGCCGACGGGCCACAACC
>JABMSE010000006.1 GCA_013204645.1 Candidatus Saganbacteria bacterium
GATTTATACGCTCTACTTGCAAATATCATCTTTAATTTGGTAATATATCCCTGAGGTGATAGAAATGGCAAAAAAGAAAACAAAGAAAAAAAAGAAGGCTAAGAAAGTTAAGGGAATTAAACGCAAAAAAGTAAAGAAAAAGATTGTTCGAAGAAAAAAAGTTGTTTCTAAAAAACGAGCCAGCAAAAGAAAGCCAAAGGCCAGGGGAATCGCTTTTTCTTATAAAAAAAGCCATGAAGAAAAACTAATTGCTAGGATCGAGCATTTCTTTGCTAAGATTTCGGTTGCTGCGTTTAAGCTAAAGTCCCCATTAAAGGTGGGCGATACTCTTCACATCAAGGGGCATTCCACCGATTTTACTCAAGCGGTTGATTCCATGCAGATTGAACATGAGACAGTATCTTCTGCAAAAAAAGGCGATGATATTGGTATAAAAGTGAAGGATAAGGCAAGAGAACACGACCTGGTCTTTTTGGTAAAACACGAGGAAAAATTTAAAGTTTCAAAATTTACTCCGGGAATTCAGCAGGCCATGTTTCCAAAGCTCATTGAGAAAAAGCTTCCGCGACCAAAGGTGATTGCCAATCGCTCCATTCCCATGCCGCCGGGAAAACCAGCTCCAAGGCCCTCAAAACCGCCGGTGTCTCGTGCAAAAAAAGAGGGTAAAGCGGATCCTTACGCCAACACGAAGTTTTTTAAGTTTTAGGGGCAACAAATGAGTAGCAAAATTGCAGAATTGATAGGAAAGCTAAAATCTATTGCAGATAGTTATGTAGAAAAAGAAAGAGAATGCAAGGCACATCCTCAAGATAGCGCGGTAAGGATTTCTTTTTTGGAAACCAAGGTTTCCATGCAAGAACTTAAGATTGAGATTCTTAAAGAAAATCTGAAAAATGATGCGATAAGCTCTGGGCGGACGACGCTAGAATTGGATTTCTAAAATATTAAGATAAAATCTAGGGGAAGTAAAGGAAAGCTGGGGCGGCCTAGAGGAAGTGAGCGTTGGCGTTATTCAACCGGGAAATCGGCAGGCGGTATTTCCTATAGTGATTGGATGCTTTCAGAATTTAAAATCCCCTCAAATAAATAAGCGAAAGGAGAGGAAATGGGCAAGATTATACGCATATCCAAACACGATGATTTCTTTACCGTCCCAGAGTTAGCACGAATATTTAAGAAGCCCGAATATACGATTAGAGATTGGTTGCGGAACGGCTTTATCAAGGGGGAGCGCATCGGAAAATCTTGGCATGTCCCGAAAAAGAATGTTGATAAATTCTTTCCCCCGAAATATCGGGGAAAGTTATAAGGGTAGTAAATAGATAGGGGGTAGCTCAAGTGGGTTTCTTTTTCAGACTGTTCCGCACGATTGTTAATCGGCGTGTCGCAAAAATCAGGTATGTTAGTTTGAAAAAGGATTATTCGATATCATTTGAAGGCACAAAGCTCGACTGGTTTATAGGTGGAATGTTCTGGTTGATGCTATGGCGAGAGAAGGGGGGGGAACAACATATTGAGGCATCATATTTTACTGACCCGGATAACGAAGCATATTGCGGAACAATATTTACTGTGAGTTCTGGCGGAATGATTGACGAGCTGCATAAGACGTTTAGCAAAAACCTTGATTTATTGGGTGTTTCTAATCAGGTAAAGTTGGACGAATATGAGCAAAAGCACCGGAGTAAGATCATTGATTTCATAAGGGAAACGAATAAAGATGCGAGTTGGAAATGCAATGAGAAGCTAACGAAGCGATTAAAGAAAAGTTTCTTTGCTTTTCAGGTTGTTGGTGAAATGACATTGCCATCAGAAAATCCGTGTTATTCGTATGATTTTTTTGTTCCTGTGGGTGGTGAGGTCGTCAAGATAAATGCCATAATTAAACATAATGAGTATTGGAAAGAGGTTTTATCCGACCTGGAGATGATAGCAAATTCATTTGATATGAGCGGATTTTTGAAGAGATGGGAAAAGGATATCCTTGGCAAATAAAATGGAAGCGATAGCATGTGGGTGGGCCGTGAGAACCTTGTCTGAGCCAAAGAGCCAGTGGTTTAATAGGACATTACCTGGGGTGGCCTAGGGGAATTGAACGTCGTCGCTTCGCTCCTCCATGAGGGGGACACCCCCTCATCGTCCCTTGACTCATCCCGATA
>JABMSE010000053.1 GCA_013204645.1 Candidatus Saganbacteria bacterium
AGCTCTACCGCCACCAACCTCTGTGCTGGGGCTGGGATTAACCTGCGAGGTTTCCAGCTTGATCTGGCCTATCGCCAGGACGCAACCCTATCTAATAATTCAAACTTTTATCTTTCTCTTTCCTATGCTCCCTATATTGAAAACGCAGTTGCCGAAGTTCCACAAGAACCAGAAACCAATTCAGCTGTTGAATCCCAAAAGGTCCAACCTAAGCCAGAAAAGCCAGTTAAGGAATATCAAAACATTTCAGATTACGAGAAATCTGTCTTAGGCACCACCAGCGAAGATAAAAACCAAGACAATCCCAGCAAGAGTTTTGACTACTACGATACCATCAGCCGCAAATAGGGACAGCTACCTTTTATTGTAATCCTTAGCCAGACTCACCCTTTTTGCATGTATTCAGTTTTTCAAAAAAGATGAGAACTTATTGTTTTTTCGCAGCGAGGACTGTTTGAGCCCGAGCGACGAACAAAGTGAGGAGCGAAGGGCGAGTTCCGCAGCGAGAAGAAAACAATAAATTCTCATATTTTTCCCTTTTGAAAACTGAATACTTACCCCTTTTTACCTTGAACCCCCCCCCATTTTGTGCTATAATATTTCTTTGTTTAATCACTAAAACTCTTTAAAAGGAGCCCCCATGAAAATTAGAATAGTTTTACCTGCATTGTTGATTGTGTCATTATTAATTGTCTCATTGGTTCCCGGATGTGCCAGCAAAAAGACAGACGAAAACGTAGTCGAAATGTGGGTTATGCCCAACTCAGTGGAGCCCATCTCTGATCTGGAAGCAGTGCTCAAACCCTTTGAAGAAGAAACTGGAATAAAAGTGAAGATTACCTCTGTTGACTGGGGAGCTGCCTGGTCAAAGATCACTACCGCTGCAACCTCTGGCGATGTGCCTGATTTGGTTCAGCTAGGTTCAACCTGGGTGTCAGCTATAACCGGCATGGGAGCCCTGGAGGTCCTATCAGCTGAAGCTATTGTCGCCTTGGGAGGGAAAGAAACCTTTGTCCCAGTTTCCTGGAAAACAACTGAGATCGAGGGATCGGGCCAAACCACCGCCATTCCTTGGATTGTAGATGCTCGGGCGCTGTACTTTCGGACCGATGCCTTGCGAAAAGCCGGGGTACAAAAGCAAGACCTTAGCAACTGGAAATCTTTCAAGGGTTCGGTTAAAACTCTATACGATGCCGACCTAATGATTGATGAAAAAACAATTGCACCCCTTGGAGTCTCAGGAAAAAATGACTGGAATGTTATTCATTCCCTGGCTCCCTGGATTTGGATGGCCGGCGGAGATTTCCTCTCTCCTGACCGCAAAACCTGCACACTAGACAGCCCTGAGGTTTTTGATGGCGTTTCCTATTACATCAGCCTAGTCACAGATGGTTATGTCCCAATTGAATACCTAGAATTAAACACTGCCCAGGTGAGCGGTAACTTTAATGATGGGGCCTGTGCCATGTATTTTGATGGTCCTTATGAAGTTAAAACCCTAACTCGCCCAGCCGCAGAAGGCGGAGCCCTAGGCTCCCTTACTTCCCGAAACTTTGCTGTAACCGGATATCCAAAAGGACCCAAGGGCCTTTTCACCTTTGTAGGTGGATCAACCTTGGCAATTTTTAAAGGGAGCAAGAATAAGGCCGGAGCTTTTGAAGTCATAAAATACCTGACATCCAAGCCAGCACAGGTTGAGTATGCTAAGGTTTCAGGCTTTCTCCCTGCCCGGGCAGATGCTTTTGATGATCCCTACTTTGCAAATGATCCCAACCGTAAGGTGTTCAAAGAAGCCATATATTACGGCAGAACCTATCCGCCCGTCCCTTCCTGGGGATTGCTTGAGCCACTTTTGACTCGTCGCTTTGGTATTATGTGGGATTACGTAACCTCCGGCGCAGACTACAATCCTGACGAGATCAAAAAACAGCTCGCGCTCGCTAAAAAAGAAGTTGAGTCCATTTTAAACCAATAAACTATGTGTGGCATATTCGGATATATAGGTGATAAAGAATCAATCCCCTTTGTAATCGAGGGCTTAAAAAAACTCGAATACCGAGGCTATGATTCAGCCGGTATTGCAACCCTAAACAAAGGCAATCTCTTTGTTTCAAAGTGTCTCGGAAAAATTGTCAGCCTTGAAGAGCTGCTTTCGCAAAAACCCATCAATGGCACAATTGGCATTGGCCATACCCGCTGGGCCACCCATGGCCGACCTTCACACTTAAATTCCCATCCCCACCAGGATTGCCAGGGAAAAATAGTTGTCGTCCATAACGGGATTATTGAAAATTATCTTGAACTGCGTCGCGAACTAGCAGAGGCCGGCCATAAATTTACCTCGGCCACGGATACCGAAGTTCTTGCCCATTTAATAGAGGAACACTTAGACGGCAATCTATTAATTGCTGTCCGAAAGGCATTACATAAAGTAAGAGGATCCTATGCCTTAGCGGTAATATCTGAGCATGACCCCGAAAAAATCATTGTGGCACGACATGGCAGTCCCTTGATTATTGGTTTCGGAGAAAAAGAATGCTTTATTTCTTCAGATATCCCAGCCATGTTAAAGTACACGGGAAAAATCATTAAACTTGAAAACGGAGAAATCGCAGAAGTCGGCAAAAATGAACTCAAGCTCTTTAATCTGTTAGGCGAAAAAGTCGAGAGGGAAACCGAACTAGTTTCCTGGGATCCCGAATCTGCCGAAAAGGGCGGCTATTCCCATTTCATGCTCAAGGAAATCCATGAGCAACCCAATGCCCTACGCAAAACAATTGAAGGCCGGGTTGAGGCAGAAAGCAATCTTATTCACTTTGACGAGCTCAACTTATCTGACGAAGAAATTAGAAAAATAAACCGGGTGGTCTTCACAGCCTGTGGAACTTCCTGGCATGCGGGTCTAATTGGTGAATATCTTTTTGAGCAGTTTGCCAAGCTGCCAGCTGAAGTTGAATACGCCGCGGAATTCCGTTATCGCCATCCAATTATTGACGAGAACACCCTGGTAATTGCCATTACCCAATCCGGAGAAACAGCGGACACCTTGGGAGCCGTCTGGGAAGCTAAGGCCCAGAATGCCAAGGTTATTTCTATCTGCAATGTAATGGGTTCTTCAATTGCACGAGAATCCCACGGGGTGGTTTATACTAACGCTGGACCGGAAATTGGAGTGGCTTCGACCAAGGCCTTTACTACCCAGCTTACAGTAATCTATCTCTTGGCCATTATCTTTGGAAAAAGAAGAGGAACCATAAGCAATAGCGAGGCTACTAAATTAATCAATGAGCTCATAGAAATACCTCAAAAAATTGAGCAAACCCTTTATCAGGAAGAAGAAATAAAAAGAATTGCCAATAAATTCCACCGTGCAACTAATGCCCTTTATCTGGGCCGCGGCAAAGGTTTTCCTATTGCCCTGGAAGGTGCCCTAAAGCTTAAAGAAGTTTCCTATATCCACGCCGAAGGTTACCCGGCAGCTGAGATGAAGCATGGACCAATTGCTTTAATTGACCAAAATATGCCGGTGGTGGTGTTGGCCCTAGCTGGCCGGCGCTACGATAAAATCATGGGCAATATCGAAGAGGTCAAAGCACGGGGTGGAATTGTAATCGCCGTTGCCTGCGAAGGTGACCAAATAATCGCCGAAAAAGCCGATGAAGTAATTTTCATCCCCAAAACCTCGGAGTCCCTTTCCCCCATCCTGGCCGCTGTACCTTTGCAGCTGCTAGCTTACCACATTGCCGTCAAACGCGGCTGCCATGTGGACCAACCTCGCAACTTAGCTAAGAGTGTTACTGTAGAATAAACGAGGCCCGTACAAGCCATCCTAGAAAGCGGAAGAATTTATTTTTTTTGCAGCGAGTTTGACGAGCGAGAAAAATATCAAATTCTTCCGCTTATCCAATAGACATCTAATCCCCCAGAGATAATTGACTTAGCGTCTAAAAAATGGTATATTTTACCCATGAATGAGCCAAAATATCGCATTGGAAAGAACGGCGAATTCGTCATAGAAAACTATAATCTGGCGCCAACCTTTGCCAGTTTTTTCCCAGGGATAGCCGGCATTTACGGCTGCCCAATGTGGGTTTTTTATGCCAACCGCGGCCAGTGCATTACCTCCGCCGGCATCCAAGACAAGGACGGCTCGATCATTGAATTCCAACCGGCTAACAAGGCCTTTCGCTCGGTTTCCCTAAGTGGCTTTCGGACTTTCTTGAAAATTAACGGTAAATTCTATGAGCCGTTTAAAAACAGCCCGGGAGCCAAAAACCAGATGCGAATCTCGCCTCATAGCCTAACCATCAAAGAAGAAAATAGCAAAACAAAATTAAGGGTTGAAGTTACTTATTTCACCATTGCTAACGACTCCTTCCCGGCCCTAGCTCGCAAAGTCAAAATTACCAATTTATCAAACAAAAAAAGAGAAATTGAACTAATCGATGGTCTCCCAATCATTATTCCTTATGGTTTTACCTATGATCTGCTAAAGAAAATAAGCCAAACCACCGCTGCCTGGTGTATGGTAGGAAGACTCAAAAACGATACTCCCTATTTTAGATTGAAAGTGGCACCGGCTGATATTTGCGAAACCGAAGTGCTGGAAAAGGGGCATTTTTTCATCTCTTTTTCTAGTCAAGGCGATATCAACTATGTCATAGAGCCCACGCTGGTTTTTGGAGAGGATTCAAGCCTGGCCAGTCCAGACAACTTCATACAAAGCAAAAACTTCTATGTCCCAAAACAACAACTAAGCCAAGGTTTTATTCCCTGCGCTTTTGCCCACAAAAAGTTTAAACTGGGGCCAGCTAATGATTTCAAACTTTTTTCCTTAATTGGCCAGGCCGAAAGCGTTTCCCATTTAAGCAAAATAAGACAAACTGTTTCAAAACCTAATTATTTCGAAAACAAGCGCCAAGAGAACCAGAAATTAATTAACGGCATTGGTTGCAACATGAAAACCGAAAGCCAGGAGAATAAATTAGACCTTTATTGCGAACAAACTTTCCTGGACAATATCATGCGGGGGGGGGTGTCCACAAAAATTGACCACAAAAATCTTTATCTCTTCTACCGCAAACATGGGGACATGGAAAGAGATTACAATAATTTCAATTTAATGCCCACTTATTTTTCACAAGGCAATGGCAATTATCGGGATATTAACCAAAATCGAAGAAACGACCTCTTTTTCGCTCCCGAAGTAGGAAAAGACAATATTGTCCGTTTCATGAACCTTATTCAACTCGACGGGTTTAATCCCTTGGTGGTTTTGGGCAGTTCTTTTTGCGTAAAAGACAAAAATAGCGCTGCCAGTATTATCAAGAAACACATTAAGAATCCTTTGCCCAATTTAGTCGGCAAAATCTGCCAGGTTTTTGTTTTGGGTGAACTGCTTAAAACATTGGATTGTTCCGGGACATCTTTTACAACTTCACAAGAAGCTTTCGTCGCCGACCTAGTTAACGGGGCCCAAATAGAAGAAAGCGCTCAACATGGGGAGGGCTATTGGGTTGACCACTTTTTCTACAACATTGATCTCTTGGAAAGCTTTGAGTGTATCTATCCAGAGCAAATTCAAGCTTTGTTATTTAAAGACAAGATTTTAACTTTTTTTGATAACGACCATGTTGTCCATCCTCGAGCAAAAAAATACTTTCTAGATGACGGAAAAGTTAGACAATATAAAAGTGTCGAGCAGGATTTGGAAAAAAGCGCCCTGATTAACAACCGCTCCCAAAACAAAAACCTGGTCCGAACCCAACAGGGACAAGGGGAGATTTATTATACGACCCTTATTGCCAAGCTTCTCTCTTTAGTGGCCAATAAGGCAGCTTCTTTTGATCCTTTTGGGATCGGCATTGAAATGGAAGCTGGCAAACCCGGCTGGTATGACGCTCTAAATGGTCTTCCGGCCTTATTTGGTTCCTCTCTTCCGGAAACCTTCGAGCTTAAACGGCTCTGTGGCTATATTTTAGGACATCTTTCTTCAGATACCAATGTCGCACTGCCTATTGAAATAAAGGGGTTTATTGAAACAATCAATCAATGTCTGACAGACCTAGCAGATCCCTTTTCCTATTGGGATAAAAGCTATGCCGTAAAAGAAAATTATCGGAGCCAAACCAAACTAGGGATCAAGGGATCAGAAGATATCCTCGACAGTCGATTTGTAGTGCAATTCCTAAAAAATGTCATAAAAAAATGCGACCGGGGAACCCAAAAATGCCTTAAAAAATATAATAATTATTGTACTTATTTTATCAACCAAGCAGTTGAGCATGAGGGAAAGAATGGGGGAATAAAAATCAAGAAATTCAAACAAACAACCCTCCCTCTCTTTCTGGAGGGTTTTGTCCATGCCTTAAAAGTTGACGGTAACAAGAATATTTATAAATTGGTAAAAAAGAGCCCACTCTATGACAAAAAACTAAAAATGTACAAGGTGAACGCCTCGCTAAAAGACGCTCCAATTGAAATAGGCCGCGCCAAAATCTTCACCCCCGGCTGGCTGGAAAACGAGTCCATCTGGCTGCACATGCAATACAAATATATGTTAGAAATCCTGAAAAATGGGTTGCACAAAGAATTCTTTGCGGATTTTAAAAATGTATTTGTGCCTTTTATGGATCCAAAAAAATATAAGAGGAGTCCGCTGGAAAACTCTTCTTTTATTGTTAGCAGTGCTAACCCCAATGCTAAAAATCACGGCCGCGGTTTTGTAGCGCGGCTTTCCGGGGCTACCGCCGAATTTATTGATATCTGGCTCTATATGATGACCGGGAAATACATCTTCTCCCTCGATAAAAAGGGCAAACTTATATTTAAGCTTTCTCCCATCCTTCCTGCCTGGTTATTCAAAAATGGCAAACTAAGCTTTAATCTATTTGGCTCAATTAATGTTACCTACCTAAACCCAACGAAAAAAAATACTTATGCTAAAGGGGTTAAGCCTATATCTTACAAGTTAACCTTAGAAGATGGCAAAGAAGTTAAAATTGACCAATCAGATATTTTGGAACCTTATTCAAAGGCTATACGGGAAAGAAAAGTAAAGAAAATTGTCGTAACGCTTGATTTGGAAGCCGGAGACTAAACGTCTCGGCTTCCAAATCATATGGAAACCGCGACGTTTAGTCGCCGGTTTCTACCGGTTTCTATGGGGAGGTTAATTTTATGATTCCTTTTGGGGTTACCTATTATCCAGACCAATGGCCCAAAGATAGCTGGGATAAAACCTTTGCTGCCATTAAACAGGCCGGATTAAATACGGTGCGTTTTGGAGAAATGGCCTGGGATTGGATGGAACCTTCCGAAGGTAAATTTAATTTTTCTGATCTTGATTATGCCATGGACCAATGCCTAAAACATGGGCTAAAAGTTTTGCTAGGCATCCCAACCTCTCAAGTTCCGCCTTGGTTTCATACAAAATATAAAAATAGCCGGCCAGTTGCCCAGGATGGAAGCCTTTATCCAGAATTTGGTCCCCGGCCAAATATTTGCAAAGATAATCCAAATTACAGAAGGCTGGCGGAGCGCTTAACAAAAAAACTAGTCAATCGCTACAAAAACCATCCTGCACTTTTTATGTGGCAGGTTGATAATGAACCAGTTTACCCCCCCCTCGACCACACGACCAGCAATGATTTCTGCCACTGCGAGCACAGCCGTCAAACTTTTGTCGCCTGGGCCAAGAAAAAATATGGGTCGCTCAAGAAAATAAACCAAGTCTGGGGCACGAGTTTTTGGACAAACCATCTTTCCTCATTTAATGATATTAGAACGCCAAAAGCTGGTGTCTGGGAAGCAGTTTCACCACATATATTTCTGGATTGGTTTCGCTTTAAAACCGATAGTCTTAAAAATTGGGTTTCATTTCTTGTAAAAACAGTTAAAAAGATTGACCCAAAACATAAAGTAGGTACTAATGGATTTATTGGCATCGCAACCCGTGTGCCTGATCACAGCGCCATGACAGCCGACGTTGACTGGTACGGCTTAGACATCTATCCCAGGGGCGGCAGGATGACTGGCCGCGATTATGCTTTTATGCTGGACCTCTGGCGAAGTTTTTGCCGGGCCGGTAACGCAGAATTCCATATTACCGAGCTTCAGGGCGGCCAAAATGTGCGCTGGGGAAACCCGGCTTATGTTAAGGGGCCAGAAATTTACGACTGGACGATTGCTGCCTTTAAACACGGCGCAAAATCACTGCTCTATCATAATTGGCGTCCCCCACTCTTTGGCGCAGAAACTGGGGGGTTTGGGATACTGCAGCAAGACGGGAGTTCAACTAAGCGGTTAGAGGCAATTAAAAAAGCAGGCGGAGAAATTAGAAGGTTAGAAAGTCCCCTCGACAGAGCTCGGGACGAGCGAAATTCGGATATTGCTATAGCCTACCTCCACAACAGCGAAGTTCAGTCTTATCAAGAGCAAGGGCCGCCACGAGCAATTTCCGGACAGTGGGAACCAGTTAGAACTGATATTGGGTTAATGCACACCCTTAATTCCATGGCCGGTGCCTATCAGGCAGTTTATAAAAAGGGCAAACCAATTGATTTTATTTTTGAAATGGATCTTGATTCAGGAAAATTACCCTACAAAGTAATTTTGCTTCCTAATCCTTATTTGCTCTCTTGCCAACAATACAACAACCTAAAAAAGTGGGTTAAAAATGGCGGCCGCCTAATCACCGAAGCCCGCTTTGGGCTAAAAGATGAAAACGGACATCTTTATGAAAAGCCGCTGATGGAAGATTTATTGGGGATAAAATACGAATACACTGAGCCAACCAGGAAAGGCTTTTTAGATGGGATTAAAGGGAAAAGAAAACGTCCACAGATCATTACTAAGAAAATCGGCAAGGGATCCGTAGTTTACGCCAACTTTAGTCTGTTCTTAGAAATCCAACAAGGCAGCCGCCGCTTAAAGAAATTGGTTAGGAAGCAAGCGCAGGGCTAACAACCTTATCTGCCCTCGTTAGCCCTGGCAACAAGATGCGGGCATGGATGTAATCTTCTGATCCGGCAATAAATCGACCGACTGAAAAACGAAGCGCTATTTGCCCGTCAGGAGTCGCCTCCAAGACCACAGTTACTTTTCGTTTTTTTCCGGAAAACCTCTCACCTGCAAAATACAAGTATAACCCACCGCTTCTAATTTCGTGCCCTTCCAACTTACCATCGTCTTTCCCAGCAAACCGCACAGTTGTTTCCATTACTTTCAACAATTCCCGCAGAGTGGTCGGGATCTCTGTTATCTCCAGAAAACGATCAGGACTACCAACCTCAACATCGGCCAAAGGAGCATCTAAGGTAATATTTCTCAAGGCTTGCTTCAGCATTCCCTTTGGAATTTTAACTCCAGTGCCAACCTCAATGCCACACCTTATTGTTGCTGGGATCGCCGTCAAAAGAATCCGAAGCATGGTGCGATCCAAAGCCACAAAGGTTCTTTTGAGTTGATATGGTTGTTTTCCTTGCGCTCTAACCGATCGCAAAGGATTCGTTACCCCAAAATAAAAAATAGGTGCCATTTAAATTGCCTCCTTTATCCATTTAGAACATAGGCTCGGAAACCTGAGACTGAACGTCTCGGTTTCCTCGCGCCATGGAAGCCGCGACGTTCAGTCGCAGGCTTCCAATAATCGCCATTGATTTTCCTATAGTCATATATCGACAAAATTTAGCCGAAATTTCACTGTCTTTTCACTTTTTTGCCAGATAGTTTTATGGTAAAATGAATACTTTGGACCTAGGAGGCAAATATGAAATACGGATATTTTGACAAAGAAAACAAGGAATACGTGATCACGCGGCCGGATACGCCGCTGCCCTGGATCAACTATCTCGGGGCCCAAGAATACTGTGCACTCATGAGCAACACCGCAGGCGGTTATAGCTTTTTTAGAGATCCCAAAGAACGCCGGCTGCTGCGCTATCGCTACAATAATGTACCCATGGATCGCGGAGGACGCTATCTTTATTTACGTGACAATCAAACCAAAGATTTCTGGTCAGCATCCTGGCAGCCAGTTCTAAAAGACTTAAACAATTATAAATACGAATGCCACCATGGCTTGGGCTATACCACTATTTCTTCCCAATACATGGGCATTTCCACCAAAACCACCTATTTTGTGCCCTTGGGGGAAAACCTGGAAATCTGGATGATTGAGATAAAATCCGAACCCAGAAAAGGGGCCATGGGCGTTAAAACTCGAGATCTGTCCCTTTTCTCTTTTGTTGAGTTTTGTTTGTGGGATGCTTTAAATGATATGACCGATTACCAGTATAACCTAAACATCGGCCAGACCGAGGTCAAAGACAATATAATTTATCATCTCTCCCGCTACCGCGTTGAAAAAAACCTGGTCGGCTATTTTGGCTGTGCCAATCAAACCGCAAAAGGCTTTGACACCCAGCGCAAAGATTTTATGGGAAATTATGGAGACTGGTCAGCTCCCCGTGCCGTGGTCGAGGGCAAAATGCACAACTCATTAGCCCTAGGCTGGTCCCCAGTTGGATCCCAGATGTTTAATTTTAAATTAAAGCCCGGAGAAACCAAGACCTTTATTTTTGTACTCGGTTTTACCGAAGACATAAAAGTCCCTCCGCAAAAACTTAGTCAATATAGCGATGCTGAAGTTGTCAAAGCTGAGCTTGCCAAGCTTGCTAAATATTGGGAAAATAATCTCAACAAATATTCGGTGCAATCAGAAGACCCAGAACTTGATATTATTGTAAACACCTGGAACCAGTACCAGTGCCTTACTACCTTTAATTGGTCACGTTCTGCATCTTACTATGAATCGGGCATTGGTCGCGGCATGGGATTTCGGGACTCAAACCAGGACACTTTGGGTTTTGTCCACGTTATCCCCGAAAAGGTTAAACAAAGAATCATTGATCTGGCCTCCAACCAATTTGAGGATGGGTCCGCTTATCACCAGTATTCTCCTTTAAGCAAAAAGGGCAACGGTTCTGGCTACGGCGATGACCATTTATGGCTTTTGATTTCTATCCCCTCCTATGTAAAAGAAACCGGCGACATCCGTTTCTTAGAAGAAGAAGTGCCCTACGTTGCTGGAGAAAAAGGAACCATCTATGACCATATGAATCGGGCGATTAATTTTTCAATCACCCATCTGGGCCCACATGGTTTACCTAAAATATACTTTGCCGACTGGAATGACTGCCTCAACCTAAGTTACGGCAAAGAAAAAGCCGAATCCGTCATGATCGCCCAAATGGTGGTTTATGGTGCCCGGGAAATGGCAAAAATGGCAGAACTTTTGGGTAAAAAGGCAGATATCAAAAAATTTACTGACATAGCAGGCGAGATGACCAAAAAGATTAACAAAGTTGCCTGGGATGGCTCCTGGTATATGCGCGCCTTTGACGAAGACGAAGAGCCGCTGGGTTCTTCTAAAAACAAGGAAGGCCAAATCTATCTTGAAACCCAGGCCTGGGGAGTTATGTCGGGCGTAGCCGAAAAAGACAAAGCAATTAAGTGCATGGATGCGGTCAGAAAAAACTTAGCTACCAAACATGGCATAATGCTGATGACACCGCCCTACTCCCAATTCATCCCCAAATATGGTTCAATCTGTGTCTATCCCCCTGGCCTAAAGGAAAATGGAGCCATCTTTTGCCATCCCAATCCCTGGGGGATGATTGCCGAATGTATACTTGGCCGCGGAGATATTGCTTATGAATATTACAAAGCTGTGCAGCCAGCAGCCCATAATGAAACGGTGGATCTCTATAAGACCGAACCTTATGTTTATTGCCAAATGATTGCCGGAAGAGCGCATAAAGATTTTGGAGAAGGCAAAAACTCTTGGTTAACCGGTTCTGCCTGCTGGAACTTTATTGCAGCTTCGCAATGGATCTTAGGAATTAGGCCGGATTATAAGGGCTTATTGATTGATCCTTGTATTCCTAAAAAATGGAAGGGCTTCCAGGTTAAACGGGTTTTCAGGGGCGCAACCTATTATATTACAGTGCGCAACCCCAACCGGGTTTCAAAAGGGGTGAAGTCCGTCACTATGGATAATCAGCGCTTAGCGTCTAATCTAATCCCCCCGGACAAAACCCCGGGCAAGGAACACCACGTTGAGGTAATCTTGGGCTAGCGAACCACCATTGTCCCAATACCACGGTCGGTGAAGAGCTCCAAGAGGAGAGCATGGGGAATCTGGCCATCAATAATATGGACTTTTTCTACTCCGTTTCTTATAGCATAAAGCCCACACTTCACTTTGGGAATCATTCCACCGGAAATGACCCCTTGTTTAATAAGCTTTCGGGTTTTATAGGTGTTGATCTTAGAAAGTAATTTGCCATCTTTACCCTGCACTCCGCGCACATCCGTTAAAAGAATTAATTTCGCTGCCTTAAGGAAAGTTGCCACTTTAGCCGCAGCACTGTCCGCATTAATGTTATAGGTTTTTCCGCGGCGCCCCACCCCAATCGGAGACAAAACTGGGATGTACCCCTTCTTCATCCATTTCTGTAAAAAGCGGTAACGAATCCCTGCCACATGACCAGTAAAGCCCAGGTCAACATATTTACCTTCCTCGTCCTTTACCCATTGCTTCTTAGCCTTAATAACCCGGCCTTTTTTACCATAAAAGCCTTTGGCCTTACCCCCATTCTTTTTAATCAAAGAAACAATTTGCTGATTAATTTTCTTACCTAAAACACTCTCAACCACTTTCATTATATCTTTGGTGGTCACGCGAAGGCCCTGGATGAATTCGGTTTTGATTTTTTTACGTTTCAAAGCACGGCTTATATCCGGCCCTCCACCATGTACGATTACGGGATGCATGCCAACTAACTTAAGAAAAACAACGTTGCGTAAAACAATATCTTTAAGCTCTGGATCATGCATGGCTGAACCGCCATATTTAATAACAATCACCTTGCCATGAAACTCTTGCAAATAAGGCAGCGCCTCAATAACTATATTCGCTCGTTTTATTAATTTATTAAACATCAGGTTGTATACTTCGCATTTATCCTAACATAGCCCTCGGTTAAATCACATCCCCACCCCAAAGCATGCGCCTTCCCCACCCCCAACTTAACCGCTATTACATCTTCTTTTGAGCCTATCTTCCAGTCGAATTTGAATTTATCCCAATCTACCTTGGCCGAGGTTGTTCCCACTGCCTGAAGGATCCTTCCTACATTTTTATCCCGGCCATAAACTGCGGCCTTAAGCAAAAAGGAATTTATGATGGCGGACGCAGCTGCGCGGGCATCTTTTTCATCTTTTGCCCCTGAAACCTTAACTGCCATAAGCTTTTTAGCCCCTTCCCCGTCCCGTGCAATTTCTTTAGCCAAATATTCACATACATATTCCAAGCCTTTAGCAAATTCCGCCCCCCGTCTCCCGACCCTCACACCAGATAGTCCATTTGCCAAAGCCAGCACACAATCATTGGTTGACATACAATTATCAACTGAAACCATGTTAAAACTTTTAGCCACCGCGCGCCTTATAAGTTTTTGAAATAAGTCTTTATTAATTTGAGCATCGGTTGTAATAAAAGCAAACATGGTAGCCATACCCGGAGCAATCATACCTGACCCCTTGGCAATTCCTGCGATTGTAATACTACCTACTTTTATGGCTACTTCCTTAATACGGGTATCGGTAGTTAAAATAGCCTGTGCAGCCTTTGTGCTCCCAGATTTTGAAAGGGATCGTACCAGACGGGGAATGCCCTTTTTTATCTTAGCTATAGGAAGGGGTTTGGCAATCACCCCAGTTGAAGCAACCAAAACACTACTTTCTCGAATAGAAAGTGCTTTAGCTGTTTTAGATACCATCGTCAGCGCATCCATCATCCCTTTTTGCCCGGTCCAACAATTAGCATTTCCCGCATTAGCAATAATCGCCTGGGCCTTGCCTTTCCTAAGCTGTTTTAAGCTTACATAAACCGGGGCAGCTTTAACCTGGTTGGTGGTAAAAACCCCTACCGCGGCTGCAGGCACTTCTGAATAAATCAAAGCCAAATCCGGCTTGCCGGATTTTTTCAGTCCGCAAGCAATACCAGAAGCGAGAAATCCCCTGGGAGCACAAACTCCGCCTTTTACTTTTTTCATCTAAGGAAACACTCCAATCTGATTTAGTCCGGTGGTTTCATCTAATCCAAAAATAAGGTTCATGTTCTGGATCGCCTGGCCAGCAGCACCTTTTATCAGGTTATCAATAGCCGAGGTTACTATAACTGTTTTGGTAGCCTCATTCACTGCTACGCCTATATCACAATAATTGGTAAAGGAAACATTCTTTGTCGAGGGAGTAGGATAGATGCGCACAAAGGGTTGGCCCCTATAGAAGTTTTCATAAAGCTTCATTAAATCAGCGGTCTTGGCCGGTTTTTTAAGCTTGGCATAAATAGTAGACAAGATCCCCCGGGTCTGCGGAATCAGGTGTGGAACAAAGGTGGTCTGGATATTGCCTCCGGCCACGCGCCCCAGTTGAAAATCAATTTCCCCCATATGCCGGTGGTTAGTCACAGCATACGCCATGACCCCCTCATTTCGCTCACAATAAAGAGTAATTAACTTAACCCCCCGGCCTGCACCAGACACGCCGGATTTTGCATCTACTATAATAGAAGCAGGATCAATCAGGCCCTCTTTTACCAAAGGCGCTGTCCCTAAAATAGTTGCGGTGGGATAACAGCCTGGATTACCAATTAAACGCGCCTTTTTAATGTCTTTCTTGTAAAGTTCAGGCAACCCAAATACTGCTTCGGCGACGGCCCCTTTATCTTTGTGTTCTACCTGGTACCATTTTTCAAAAACTTTTTCGTCTGAAAAACGATAATCAGCTCCCAAATCAACAACCTTGGCTCCGGACTTTAGAATTTGTGGCACATAATTTAGTGCGATACCATGGGGAAGAGCTAAGAAGACAACGTCAACCTCTTTGGCGCATTTTTCAATTTCATCTAAGGTCTTACAAGGCATCTCACAAATCGAAGTTAAATGAGGAAAAAGCTCGGACATTTTTCGGCCTTTGTGGGCCTCCTCTGACATTACCCAAACTAATTTTGTCTCGGGGTGAGAAAGCAGTAACGATATAAGATTAACTCCTGCATATCCTCCCGCCCCTATAACGCCTACCTTTATCATTAATGATACCTCCTTACTTCGAATCTAAATAACTCGATTGGATCATTATCATGTATCCCCGCTTTGCGGCGGCAGATTGCAATCTGCTCCTCGGGGATATTTACCCCCGGTAAATCCGGAAGCAATAAACCCCGACGCGCCCCAGCCTTAACAATAATACCATATTTTTTGGCATCTAGATCCTTAATGGACAAAACGGAAACCGGATCGGTCAACACATCTACTGAAATCTCCAAGTCGGCCAATTCCTCAGTCCGAACAGGAGGGAATCTTGGATCTTGGGAGCAAGATTCGATTGCATTTCGAATAACCTCTTCTGCAATACAGCTGGTAGTAGGAGCAAAGGTCCCAATGCAACCCCTCAACTGTCCTTTTTTATGAAGAGAAACAAAAACCCCCGCTCTTCCTTGCATTTCGGGTAACAATTCCTTTGGGAGAGCAATAACTGCCCCATCCTTTACAAAGATCTCTATCGTCTTTTTCGCTAGTTTAACTAATTGACTTTCCATTTAGACCCCGTAATTTGTAATTGGTCCGCCGTAGGCGGAGTACTTTGTAATTTGCGTTATTTAACTTCCTGGTTTAAGCTCAGCTACCATATACCCCACCCCAAACGGACCCTCATAGGATAGAACTTTAGGTTTAACGGCCACACCATTAAACGCCCCCAAAAGAATGGCAATTGACCAGAGGGCATCTTGGCCAGCCTCGGAGGCCAGAGCGGGATCAAAATTTAGGATCCCGGAAACATCATAATTCTTGACTAATTCAACCAATTTGTGATCAAAATCCTTGCCGCGCGGGCTATAGCCGCCTGGCGCATCCGGGGTTAACCGATGCGACATGTCAGCCGATGCAATGACAACCACTTTTTTATTCATGCGTTCACAGGTTGCGGCCAAACTTTCGCCAAATTCAAACAATTTTTGAAGCGGCAAAAAAGCAATTGCTACTAGCAGGATGGGTTTTTTAATCCCGGACCGCTTGATAAAATCAAGGGGAACCAAGGCTCCATGATCTAGCATGGTTTCCGCACAATTTGTGGCAAAATCACAATCCTTAATAGCCGCCTGAGCAAGGGTTGGATCTCCTCTAAAACGAAAAAGAGGCTTGGGCGCCCCAAACATGCTAAAATTCCCCTCAAAAATATGGTTGGTATAAACCGGCACCGCTGCCTGACCAAGCCTTCCATGCGGGGTTATGACAACCAGGGTATCAAAATCCAATCCCTTAATGGTTTGTGCAACTTCCTGGGCAGCTCTAACCGTTTTGTCGACCTGTTTTTCGTTTCCGCGCCCCACCTCCGGAACCAAAATAGGCGGATGCGGCATAATTGCACCAAAAACAATATTTTTCATTTTTTTCTTAGAACAGTGTAACAAGTTGTGCTATAATAGTCAAACTCTTATGACCCTAAAAATCAGCATTTCTGGTGTTCGCGGTGTGGTTCCCGAAAGCCTTACCCCGGAAGTATGTCTTAATTTTGCCAAAGCTTTTGGCAGCTATATAATTGAAGAAGAATCCTCTCCAAATAAGACCATTGTGGTTGGAACCGATCCGCGTTCTTCCTCTGAATTCATCAAGGGAATTGTTTTCTCAGGGCTACTCTCAACTGGATGCAAAATTGTTGATCTGGGCATTTGTCCCACCCCAACCGTTGGCATCATGGTCCGGAAGCTAAAAGCCGCAGGGGGAATTGTCATTACAGCCTCCCACAATCCATTGCCCTGGAACGGCCTAAAATTCATGCGCGAGGACGGGATTTTTCTTAATGAGAATCAGGCTAAAAAATTAATCGATCTTTATGAAAAGCAGAAATTTATAAAGAAAAAGCAAAAAGGTGTGGTGGCTGATCCATCTGGAATTGACATCCACATCAAAAAAATATTAAAGGTTATCAATCCATTTATAATTAAAAGAAGAAAATTTAAAGTTGTGATTGATTGCTGCAATGGGGCCGGCGGAATTGCCGCGGTAAAACTACTCAAAAAACTGGGCTGCAAAGTTTTCCCTATTAATTGTGACCTCACACTACCCTTTGCTCACGCCCCGGAGCCAATCGCAAAAAACTTAACTCAATTAATGAAAACAACTGTGGCAAAGAAGGCGGATATTGGTTTTGCCCTTGATTCAGATGCTGACCGCCTGGCAATTGTCTCAAGTCACGGAAAACCAATTGGCGAGGAATTAACCCTGGCTTTGGCCACCCAATTCGTCCTTCTTCAAAACCATAACGAGACCACTAAAAAGAAAATTGTAATTACTAATCTATCAACCACCCAGGCCATCGATGACATTGTACGAAGCTACCACGGAATCGTTATCCGCACCAAAATTGGTGAAGTGCACGTAGCGCAAGAGCTAAAGCATTTGAAGGCCCTAATTGGCGGGGAGGGAAACGGCGGGGTAATTTATCCACCCGTAGGATTTAACCGTGACGCTTTAGCTGCCATGACCCTTATCTTAAAGCTTATGGCAACCACAAAAAAAAGCATTGCAGATCTGGTTTCTACTATCCCTACTTATTTTATGATAAAAAAGAAAATAAAATGCAAAAGCCAGCATGAAGCAGAAGTGCTGATTTCCGACTTAAAAGAACGTTTCCCCAAAAAGGCACTGATTTTAACCGATGGAGTAAAAGTAATGCTTGCTAAAAGCTGGGTTCATATTCGGGCTTCTAATACTGAACCCGTCATACGCATTATTGCCGAAGGGAAAGAAAGAAGAAAAGTCAAAAAATTAATCAAGCAAGCTCTCAAACCTCTCAGCTAAAACATTTGCTGGCAGATCAAGAAAGGCGGCTAGTTTTTTTTCGTCTCCGGAAACCTTAGAAAGCAGGGTTGAATAAAGCTCTCGATCAAACCCTTGTTTAGCCTGCGCCAAAGATTTGTTCTCTCTTAGATTATTTTTTAGGCAAACTCCCATAATTGAGCTTAAATCAAGGGGGAAACAGTTGATATCCAGATGGTCTGAATCAGCGGAGATAACTGCCATGGCAATTAAGCTCTCCATCTCCAAATAATTTCCCGGATAATCATAACTGCTAAGAAAAGAAAGCAAATTAAGAGAGATATACTTTATATCTTTGCCATATTTATTGGCATAGCGCTTTAAATACAAATTTGTAAGACGTGGGATGTCCGCTTTCCTTTGGCAAACCCTAGGTATCTCTATTGCCATAAAATTATTCTGCCCCAGCTTCGCTAATAGTTTTGCGTCTAAAACTTCAAGCATCAAGCGGATACTTTTATCGATTTTTTTCTGGCGTTTGGTAAAAAAAACAAAAAGGCTTTCCAAGAAATGTTTATCTATTTTTTCGATGTTTTCAAGATAGATGCTTCCCGCACGGTCTTCCTCATTAACAATTGAAGTAGACTCTGGCAAATAGATTAAGTCTTGTAGCATGGTCCAAAAATGGCTCTCCAGTGCTTCGCGACTAAAAGCAGACAAATCAATTTTAACAAACCTTTTTTTTCTCTCTGAACTATTTAGATGCATAAAATAGGCAGCGCTTTGGGTTTTGATCCCGCGCCCGCCTAAGAAAATCACATCCCGGTTAAGCTTAATAGCATGTAAAACCCGATCCAGCATTTCAGCCAATTTTGAGCTCTCCCCCATAAGCCAGGAAGCATCGTCTCCGAAATGAAGCAAAGTTCTTTCCTGTGAGAGATTGCCGGAAATTGCTCGTTTAAGCTCTCGAGCATTAATTGGTTTTCGCAAGAATTCACAGACCCCAAGTTTAGTAGCAGCTACCGCTAGAGAAATATTATTGGAAGAGGAAAGCATGATTGTCCGATGCCCAGGGCTTAAATCCTTAAAAACCTGCAAGCCATCTTGGCCCTTAAGCTCAAAATCAATAATTATAAGATCCGCAACTCTCTTTGTAAGATATGCGGCTGCCTCTTTGCCGTTCTTTGCTTTCTCTAAGTTGTATTCTTTCCTCAAGCATTCACAAAGAGAAGCCTCTGTCCTTGGGTCATCTACGATTAGTAATATTGTTTTCTTATGCATAGCTAAATTATACCAACCCCTGGGTCACGGGTAAAGTAGTAGTAAAGGCCGTGCCTTGGCCTGGCTTGCTTTCCACATCAATATAGCCTTTATGGCCATCTACAATGCTATGCGTAATAGTAAGCCCTAGTCCGGTCCCCCCATACTTTGTAGTAAAAAAGGGGTCAAATAATTTTTTAACCATGTCCTTCGATATGCCATGACCCGTATCACTAATTTCTATTTTTATATTTTGAAGGATGCCCTCAATCTCTTTGCCGGCAAAGGTTTTGACCGTTAGCTCCCCCCCATTGGGCATCGCCTGCAGAGCATTTAAGACCAGGTTTGAAAAGACCTGAGAAATCTGCCCTCGATCAACCTCGATTTCAGGAAGCTCCCCATATTTACTAATGATTTTTATATCAGATGCTTTAGCCTGACCTTCAAAATATGTTAAGTTTTCTTCGATAACATCATTAATATCTGTTTTTTCAAAAGTTAACGCGGTAGCCCGGGCAAAACCCAATAAACTATCAACAATTCTGTCAATGCGGTTTATTTCTTTTGGAAATATTTCAGAAAGCTTGCTTCGATATTCCGGGTCATCAATTTTTTTAGGCAGAAGTTGGGATAAGACCTTCATGGAAGAAAGCGGGTTCTTTATTTCATGGGCCATCCCTGCCGCCATAGTAGCCAAGGCTCCCAGTTTATCTGCCTGCCTTACTTTTCCCTCGAGCTCCTTTACTTCAGAAATATCCTGAATGGTAAGAAGCGCCCCCATTTTCTTGCGTTGGTGATCAAAAAGAATGGTGGAAGAAAACGATACCGGAACCAAGCCTCTCTCGGGCGATGCAATACTGGATTCAAAATTAACATAACACTTGTCTTGCTTTAGGGTATTATGAATGATATTGGAGATCATGGCACGTTTTCCCCATATTTCTTCGCAAGTTTTTGAAAGAACCTCTGGCAGGTGCCTGCCGGTGATTTTTTCCGCCATATGATTATAGGTAACGATGCGTCCCTTGTTGTCAACGGTTAAGACGCCCGATACCATGGATTGCAATATTTCTTCATTGTAGTCCTTCATATTTACAACTTCGTCATAAAGGCGCGCATTATCCAGGGCCACCGCCGTCTGGTTTGCCAGCGTGCTTAATAAACCAATGTCTTCGGAGCTAAACATTTCGCCGGAAAGCTTATTACCCAAGGCAATAATACCGATTAACTCATCCTTGGAAACAATCGGCACCCAGATAAATATCCCCAAACGCTCCATCTCATCACGTACATCTTCTAAGGTGCCCTTTCTTACCTGTCCCGATCTTCCCAGCGCATCTTGGCGCGCAATCTCATCTTCCAGCTCATCTCGCACCAAAATATCCTTGGTCGCCAAAAGCCAGGAAATAATCGGGCTTTCCACATCTATTTCAATCTTTTTGTAGCGGGGAAGCGATAAAGGCATGGAGCGAAAATGCTCCCTTTCTTTTTCCAAAAGCAGGAAGGAAATCTCGGAAACCTTCATCGTGTCAATAAAAGAGGTCACAATTAACCTGCTTAACTCTTCAAGCTGGATAACCGAGGCGATTTTTTGGCTCACCTCTCGCAGGGTTTTTTGATAGTCGTAGCGTCCGCGAAAAAAGATGCGATCGGTTAGACCTTGAAAAAAACGCACCAGGGGCTGATAGGCAATCGCAATAGCTAAGGCAATGGCTGCCATAACCACCAGGGAAGTATATCCCATAACTTGTCGCAAAAATACTTCGGAGAAAAAAACGGCAATCGCGTAAAAGGCCATGATCAAGACTGTTACCACCGCATAAACCGAGCTTTTCTGAATCACGACTTCAATGCTCATCAAGCGGTGCTTAAGAATGGCATAACCTACAACGCCAACTAAAATCAGCATAAAAGAAGGCCCTAAACCAGTAAAATGAGAATTTCCCAGCAAAGGAAGGATGACATTGGTTAAAACAGCTGGCAGGGCGGAAATAAAGCTTCCAACAAAGAAGTAGAGAATTTGAACGCGATTTGTTCCATAAGAACGATTATATTTTCTTATCAAATGAATAAAAGTAAGCCCCAAAAATAAGATTAAATAAATTGCAAAAAATGGGTGCAAAAAACCAAAGATAATTTTGGATCCTTGCGGCACAAAATAAATGCTTTCTACAATCCAACTGGAAAACAAGGCTGCTGCTGCGAAAAAAACAGCTAAAACCAGAGGGAAGCCCTTATAAATCGGTTGAATCTTTTCGCTAGGGTATGGAAAATAAAAACTGAAATACAAACCCGCTGCCGGAATAAAGGCAGCCGCAAAATAAACCATTCTATTCCAAAATAAAGCCTGATTGTAATCCAAAAAGACATTAGACAAATACATAGCTAGCGCCCAAACAGCAAAGAGAAGGGTTAGCACACAAAAGATTTGATTCATGGGGTTTTTTCGTCCACGAAACAGCACAAAAATCCCTAGCCCCAGATTAGCTAAGATAGTATAAAAGGGTAAAAGGAGGCCGAAATTTCCATATAAGACAATAGCAATAGTTCCCACCAAGAGTAAAACCCCCGCCACCACCAAGCTACCCCGCGAAAGAAAATCGTCAACATCTAACAATCTATGCCTAACCATAGCATAGGTAACAAAGGCAGCTAAAATCAAAGTGAAGGGAGGGCCAGAAGTAAAAAAGGAAGAGATGCCCACCAATGGCAAAATTAGACTCACGGTTATCCCCAGGATGCCTGAAAGGGTCATTCCGAACAAAACATAAAATATCTGCAGGCGATTCCTCTCCTGTGTTTTTAAATATTTTATTAATAAAATAATTAATCCTAAACAGAAATAGGAAACAAAATAAATACTAAACAATTTATAGGCTGGCCCAAAGACAACTGGACCCAGAAAAGGGAAATCAACATTAACGATGATAACTCCATCAATCATCCAATCGGTAAAAAGGGAAATAAAAGAGAAAACATATCCCGGAATAAGAATAATTATTTTAGCCGGCATCGACACGTCTTTTGATGCTTTAGGGAAAAGCAGACTGAAATAAAGAAAATATCCAGCAATGAGAGATGAGCCGACCGGAGTAAAACGCCGTGCTAAGACGATCCATTGGATATCTTTTACATTTTGAAAAATTAAAAGGCCCAGTGTCCACAATGCAATACAAAACAAAAGGGTGGAGAAGGCGCGATTTACTAAGTTTTTTCGATCGCGAAAGAGAACAAAACAACCCAACCCCACATGAATGGCAAAAGTGATAAGAAGGACAATGCTATTAACATTAATCAAATGCTGCACTATAGGCTATTATAGAACTGAAAAAAGAGAAGGTCAATAAAAGAAGCTTACAAAACCAAGCTTATCGCACCAGTAGCGCTACTTACTATGTTCTTTTTCTTGCCTGCCTGAAAATAACGTCTAAGATCAGAAAGCCCTACTTCAAAAAACACTGCTACATCATAATCTCCCTCTGGCAAATCATTTTTTGCTGGATCTGTTGCATCACGGACCAATTGCTCAACTCGTGCATCTCTGTAAGCCGGAGGGGTACCCTCTTGGCGTGAAAAATGGCCCTTGACCACATAAGCTGCCACTTCGCCAACGCCTTCAACATCTACTGTAACCCGATGGGGCCTATAACCATCATGCAACATTGAAGATACAACATCAATCCCCGGATCAAAAACAGCATCCGCCTTCAAAGGATTAGGATGAACACTGTCAACTCGAGACAAAAGTGCGCCCAGCGGAACAGACGTATCAGCTAAGAATCCGCCCCTTACTTTAACCTCATCAAACACTTTTGGTTTCAACCACTCCCATCCAAGCTTAAAATACAAGAAAAGTCGTAAAAAGGCATACGTAAAGCGCAGGCCAGGCATATTTTTAAAACCAGGCATCATTTTTTCTGCGGCTTCTTCAATAAAAGCCTCCTTTATAACCGCATGTACATCCTTAACCGTAAAACCTGATTTTTGATATGCTCGGGGTATACCAATCAACTCAAGATAACGCATATCATTGCGCAATTTAGTAACAATATTAAAGCCCGCTCCCTTTGGGCCAGCCTGTCGCTCATCTATTTTCAATTTAAGTTTATCTGCCCTTTGCAGCGCTTTCTTTAGCAATTCCTTTGAAAAACCATCATGCATAGCATAGAGCGTATCAACTAATACATCTAAATTATTCCCCCTAAACAATTTGGCAGGCTCATCAATTGTAATATCAGCTACTTCTCCTTTTTCTCCTCTTATGGCCATCTTACTTCTTCGCACCCCATCTTTTTTACGCGCTGCGCTTAGAATATCCAAGACCTTAGCAAAACTTTGGGCTGAATCAAGAGAGACAGTTGGCACAACAGCAGGCTGCCCCCCACTATCTGCCGCAGGCATCCCTACAGAGGCACCTTGCGCCTGTCTTATTTTTTCTAATTTTCTTCCGATGTCTCGAACAAGAAGATTTAGCTCATTCATTACCGGACCATCTTGGTTTGGACCAAAGAATAAAGGATTGGAAATAACCATCACTGCTTGAGTAGTGGTTCTATCTGCGGCCATGGCTTTTGAAATAATTAAATACTCTATTTTTTGTTCTCTCAAGGAGGCAAAAAGCGGTTCCATATCAGCAGTATAGGTAAGCCCAACCGCAGCTAGATTTCTTGCTGCTTCGGAAGCATCAATCCCTGGTCGGACTATATAGGAAAGCTTAGACCCGTCAAGAGCTGCTTTCATTAACGCCGCGGGCGCACCAGCAGGCCTATAATGATCTGCGGGAAACCTATCCCGATGTTCCAGGTACAATAGATCTGCCTCTGAATCGCACAATAAAATATCGAGATGTCTTACGCCCATTTGTTCTTTTTGCTTTACCGCAATATCTAAAAGATCGTGAATAGAAGCAGTTTGAGGTTGCAGTTCTCCAATACTATGCCTTTTGCCTGCCCCAGTCTCAAAAAACTTACTTGCTCTGACGTTACGTCTAGCAAGTGCTCCATTTACTTCTGCTCCAGCTTCATCATCATCCAATTTTATTTTATGATAAAACCCAGACATTTCTTTTATCCGGCCATCTTTTTCCAAAGCTCTTAGGGCATAAAGCGTTGTTTCAACTCCGTAACCACTACTTTCTGCAATTTCTTCAACGGCAAAAGCACCATGGCTAAATCTTACTACGGCATTTCTTACCTCGCGAATTATTGTCCCTTCCGCCGGCGAAGCACCGTCAGCGTCAGAAGTCATAATCATTTTCGCTGGGCCGGAAACAAGAGCTTTATCTCTTAAGGTTAAAAACCGCCCCGCGGCTGCTAGCCGAGAGGTTCCGGCAGCTGTGGTTGAATCAACATTGGCCCCTGCTGGTAAAGCTTGCAGTCCACCGGGAGGTTGCGTTTTTGAAGATAGCAAAGAAGCGGCCATTCTACCTAATCCCGTGGCAAAATATTTAAGTTTATCTCTTGAGGTTGGCGGACGAAGGTTTGCGCCATAAAGTCCTGGGCGAACCTGTCCGCGATATACAATTTGACTTAGTGTTCTACCGACTATTCCCATATTCTATCCTTTTCATGTAAGTCAATATAATCCCTGCATCCATATATCGAACGCTTTTGGAGAAAATTTCACTTTTTCTAAAGATTTCTTGAAATTTTCTGGCTCACGAAATTTTCCCGCCAAGGGTCCCGATTACCGTATCAGATATAATGCTTCGGGATCCCGAGAAGTTCGAAGAACGAATCGGGACGGGATCCCGACATTCCACTATCCGATATATTAATGTCGTCGGGACACTTTTTCCAAAGATTTCTTGAAATTTTCTACCCCAGCGCCGCGAGGGCGGTTTGGGCCTCGGTCATGGTGGGGTCTATAATTAAAGTCGCAGCAAAAACCACTCTTTGGGTTTGCTCCTTCTCTGCTGCTTTTCCAATTGCAAAACAAGAACGGGGCCAAGCACAAACCAGGCTTGCCGAATCATCTCCTAGGGTCTCAACTATAATATCGCGAAATATGGTAAATTGGCCGTGATGGTTAACCAACAAATCCCAGATAGCATAGTTCTCCTTATCAAGCTCGGGCAACATTCCTGATGCAACAGTTACCTCTCTTCCAGGTTTATCCTCCCTGGCTAGTACATCGCAAGTGCTAACTCTCCCGCTAAGTTGAGAAGAAGGTGTTACACCAAAACGCATCAGAGCCGCAGGAACGGGTTCTATTTTGGTACCATTAATATGATTTAATGCTCGCCTAACACAAACCATTACTAATTCTCGTTCTGTTTCACAGGCTGCGACAAAACCAGCCAGAGATAATTTTTCCTCAAATCTCCCATTCCAAGCATCGGCAATCCGAGCTGCTTCGTCATACTTTTTTTCAGCTACTAAGGAATCAACTAATTTTTGGAACTTTTTCTGGGCAGCTTTATTGTTTCTGGTTCTTTCAGCAATTGATATTAAGGCCACAAAATTAGTCCCATCTTTTCGATAAACATCTCTTTCGGCATCAAATTCGGTCAGCGCATCTTCTTCTAAATACTCTGCTGCCCATTCGTCACGAACTTTTTCCCTAATAACCGAAGGAACGCGTCCATATTCACCAGCCAATTCCATTTCCTCCCTGGTGCGCAGCAACCAGGTTTTGCCAAGGTCTATTTGAACCAAAGCCTCCATTAATTCGGCGCAACGCTTAACGTTCGCCCCCAGATAACTAGCCTTAAGAAGAGATTCACAGGTGGCCCCACTTAGTAATGCTCGGCTTACAAGAAGATCTATCCCATCCAAAGCTTCGGAATATTTTCCCTGGCCCAGCAATGCCCGTATTTTAAAATCGTGCCAGTATCCCTTGTCAGGTTGACGCCTCAGAACTTCTTCAGCAACCTCTAAGGCCCGGGCTTCTTCTTCAATGTTCAAAAGGATATCTAATCTCTCGCGCAAACTAAAGTTCGCCACAACCGATGTATCTTCGTATTGACTAGCGATAGGTTCACATCTTTCAAATGCCAAAAGAGCTTCTCTTTCTCTTCCCAAAAGCCGCAAGGCTATCCCTCTTACAAAATGGATTCGACTTAACAAATAAGCCTGCCGGAAATTTAATCTTTTACCTCCACTAACCCCCTCAAAATCCTTAACCATCACCTTACAAAGCCGCAAAACTTCGGCCGCTCTTCCAAGTTGGGCTTCAATCTCAAAAGGATCCATAAAATCATCAACGTCAGGATCCAATCCCCGGGCAAGTCGGACCATAGAAAGCTCCCGGGGCTTAAACCAACGTCCCATCTTTTCCAATTTATAAATTAATTTCAAGTGCACCGTGTTATTACTAGAATCAAGATCATGGGCTTTTTGTTGCTGATCAACTGCGTGATCGTACCAACCAAAATCATTAAGGGCCTGCGCATATTCAGCTCGGCAAGTGGCAAATTTGGTGACCACCTCCTTATGGGAGTCTGTCCCTGGAGAAAGAGCGGAAAGGATGCGCGCATACATTTCAATTGCCCTTTCATAACCACTGCGCGTTCCACTAAATCTTCGCGTATAGCTAGCCGCAGCCCCCCTGGCTCGATGGAAGTCGGCCTCGCAAGTTAGAACCTCAAGATAGGGGTGATGGCGGTAATCAACTTCCCCAAATTGTTCATAACACCTAAACCCCTGCTCTACATGTTCTAAGATCGAACTATAGCACCGCTCAGCCTCTGCTGTTCGGCAATGGTGCTCATCTACTTCTTTATCTAACCTTCTCTGTTCCACCCCAACGAATATAAGTTGAGCTTCCGCTACTAGCAAAGGATAGGGCATTGGATGTTTTTCTAGCTGAACTAATATTTTTTCGGCCTTATCACAGGCCATCTCGGCGGAATAATTAGCTGGCCTTCTATGAACAACATCTCCTAAAACATAAGCTGAATCAGCACCAAAAAACTCTTGATAAAGTTCTCCTACCCCACCAACCCCCCAAAAAAGGTAATAAAAGTACAAAGCGTCTGCTTCCGGACTCGATCTCACTTTTGCATCTTTCTTGGCAGCTTTCTGAAGAACTTCCACCCCTTTCTTAACTTGAGTTAGCAAATGTGGCCTTCCTCTAACCTTTGCAACAAACGCCTCTGCCACCGGAACTAGTGTAGCCCGGTCATCAGTTACACTTAACAAATCAAACATAAAACAGGCGGCCAAAATGTGCTGACCGCGTGTGATCAGGCACACGACAATAACAATTGTCTCGGATAAAACTTTAGTTTTTGCCTCGGTTTTTTTGGGAGCACTAAGTACTGGACCAGCAATTGCCGCAGCCGTTTTTAGATCGCTTCTTTCTATGCGATGTTTTGCCGTAGGATTCTTTACATTTATTTTTATAGCCAATCTTGGGAAAAAATCGGTTGAAATTTGGGTTGGGCCATTCTTGGCTTTGACAGCTTTTGGGGCTACATTAGCTCTAAGGCTTTGCTCAACTGTTCCCTGTGCTCGTTTATCACTAAATGGGGCACGGCCAATGCGACCGACCATTTTTTTTGGCTTTTTCCCGGCTTGGACAGCCGCTACCGCCTGCAGTGCTAAAACCGCTACCCCTAATCTTTTTCCCAAAGCAGCCTGGCCAATTCTTTCAAAAAGGTGCAGGACGTCCTGGGCACTAGCTCCATTAGTTTGTACTGTACACAGGGCCTCGGCTACGGCAAAGGTGCGAGCAGGAATGTCTGAAAGACCAGCTACTCTATCACTTTCGACCCACAACGGATCTCCATGTTCCTCTGCTTCCACAACCACGCGCGCAAATTCCTCCAGGCCCCTCATGTCCTGATCTCCTAAATACGCGGCTACTTCAGCTTGTACCTCAGCTGGGTCATTAAGCATATCTTTTAAGTCACCGGCTGCGGCGCTTTCTTGCTCAACAAATTCCCGTAAAGCTTCTAGATGCGGGTTACCAAGCGCTTTCAGTTCCCCCAGCACCCCTCGGGCCTGTTCTGGCCCACCATTTACTGCACCTTCAAATGCACGAACAACTTCGGACCCCGCAACAAAAAATACTGCTTCATCAGCTAAGGTTGCTGGCCTAACTCTTCTATAAATAGCTCGGATTTGAGAAAGAGATGCCCCAGTTTCCCGCAACAGCACGGCTATTCCAGTTTCAGATGGAACGCAGTCCAGTTCAACTTCAGCAACCTCGGCAACTCCTGGGCGTTCGGCCGCTATTTCCAATGCATAATCAACTAACAGGTCAAGCGCCTCCTCGAAATTAGCCGCCCTTAATCTTGTAATTGCAGATCTAAGCTCCTCTCTATCAGAAACAATGGGAAAAAGAATCTCTTCTCTTTCTCTTGCCCAAGCCTCTTCTGCAACTTCCAGATTGTCAGTTACTCCCATTTCTTCTAGGGCTAGAATCTGTCGCGCGGCAACCGCCAATGCTTCGGGAGTTTTTTCTCTCTGAAGCCTTATATAAACCGCTACAACTGCATAGTCTTTGGCAGCATTAGAAAAAGCCTGCCTAATTCTTCTAAAGGAGATACGGGCATTTATCAACTCCATTAAAATATCGGTTAATAAATTAGAAGTTGGCGTCTCTTCTCCATCTGCAAGCGCATTAGACTGATCTAAGAGTGGATCAAGCAAAGGTGCCACGCTTTGGTTTCTTTGTATTCGGGCTACAATTTCTCGGCAAAGTTCCTCTCCGGCCAACTCGGCTAATCTTGCAACTAAGCTCTCGGCAACCTGTGGCCCCAAATGTTCTCTTACATTATTAATTAAAGCAATTGCCTCTTCTAAGGTAGTGGGCGTAACTTCTGATAATATGCGTTCCAGTCTAGCTAGGGATGCTCTCCCATCTCGGACAGGTTCGGCCCCACCTAACCTATCGAGAGTATCTCTTACAAGTTCCAATCTTACTCCCATCTCCATCAAATCATTGGCTAGTTCAATTACCTGCTGTGGCTCAATTCCAGGAAGCCCCTCCCCCCACACCTCCGTAACAATAGCCCCCAGTTGATCAGTAGTTAAAAACAGGCCAACTCCGGCAGTCCCGAGGCTGTGTCTCGTCTGTAATAAATCCACAATACGAAAGCGGGCATGATATTGTTCTAGCCCTGAAAGCCAAGAGGTAGACGCTCTATCTCTTCCTTCTCTAGCTTGCGCATAACATTCATACATTGGCGCATAGTTGCCATTTAACCCATGAACAATTGCCAACCCGGCCGAGGCTTCTTGGTTTTCGGCATTAAGACTTAATGCTTCTGAAAAATCACGTTCGGCCGTTGGTAAATTTCTTTGGGCAAGAAGCAAACGTCCCCGGGCAAGATAAAAATCACTCAAATGTCCTCTTTCTTCGTCGGTTGGTTCTAGGGCAGTTACCCAGGCTTCCCCACTACCAGTTTCAATTTCAAGCGAAGTAGCTAAGTCTTGTTCAAGCTGCTCAAGAGTTTGCAAATCAGTGGCAGCGCTGGACTCTGCTGCTAATGTAGATAAAAGATAGGACCGTGCACGGGCTAAATGAGGTCGAGCATCTTGATGGCGACGTTGCGCACGGAGACTTAAAAACAATCCTGCGACGGCCGCATCACTATTATCATCAATATAATCAAGGGCTTGGCGAAAGATCCTTTCTGCATCTTGGTGATTCCCTTGCCGAGCTTGCAACCTGGCTCGCAGTAGATATAAATTAAGATAGGGCCCTCGTGGAGCAGAGCCAGCTCCCATTAAAACAGCCATGCGCTGAATTATGGCTGTATCAACTTCTTGATTTCCCCTCACTTCCCTAAACCCCACACTTCGCAAAATGCGATTCTCAGCACGCATTAAGGCTTCGAGCCCATTCTGTGGCTTAGTTTTCCCCACCGCATCCCCAATAGCAGAAAGTAGTTGCTGCCTGACCCATCTCCTTTGGACCTGACTTAAATTTCTATTCCAAGGAGACCCAAGAAGGGGAAAGCTTAGTTCTCCACCTCTTCTTGGTGCTCCGGATCGGCCCTGACTCCAAAATATATTAGGTATTGTTGGCATACTTCCTCCTCAGCCTTAATTCTCAATCCTTAATTCTTAATTCTTAATCCTCATACTCCTGATTATCGCCAGAAAAAACAATAAATTTCACTTTTTTGGCAAAATTGTTGGAATTAGGCCGTGGTCCACCCCTGGTGACTGACACCCGTGACTGACACCGGTGTCAGTCACCGAAAGTTCCTAAGGGCAGACCAACTTTAGTATATTTACGTAATTTATCAATAGTTTCCTTTTCATCATCTTTCTTAAGGAAGTCCATCCACTGCTTTTGCCCTATGCCCACATAATCAAATAGGTTCCCCTGAATTATCTCGGGCCTATTTTCAAGCCCAAGATGATAACGTGCGCTTGACCATTCCCATTCCCAGGCTTCTTTTACTATTCCAGCCCGGACAGGATTACGTTCTATATATCGGGCCGCGGCTAATAAGTGCCGTTGATCAAGAAGACAGGAATAGAAACGATATTGCCATAAATGTCCACAGGCCCCTCGCTTTCTATTAGAATAGCGAGCATATTGCGTGTGAGCACAACCACAGGCCTTAGCCAATGAGTACCTCTCACCAGGAACGGCAATAAAATGCACATGGTTAGGCATTAAACAATATGAAATGATAATAAGTTTATATTGGTGGCAATATTTTGCCAGCAACGAAAGATACTTCCAGCAGTCCTTATCATCAAGAAACACCTTCTGCCTATTATTCCCACGATGCGTTACATGATGCGGATAACCAACTCCTACTAACCGTTTTGCCCTTCCCATAAATAACCCTCCTTATATCCGTGTCAGTCATCGGTGACTGACACCATTAGATATAATGAGTAGTAGCAAGGTTATTACCAGGAATGCGAATAAATCGAATGAAATGCGAATTTCGCAGATTTTTCGCATGAAAATGCCTAAAAAGACGTTGGGCAGTGGACGTTGGACAGATTGGATTTCCTAGAGGGGGTGTCGAGATCTCGACACCCTGTTATTGGTGACTGACACGGGTGACTGGCACCGGTGTCAGTCACCGATGAACTTTATGTAACCACACTAAAGAAATTATCTATAGCTACCATGGATGAAAAGGCACTTTCTCCCACCACCAAATCAACATGCCCCGCCCCCTCCTCTTCAATAAGTGCTATCCGTGAAGAGCTTTGCAAGTTCTCAACATTAATCTCTACACATTCGCCAGGGCATACATTGTCTTTGCCCCCCCCAATTATCATAACTGGTTGTTTAATCCCTCCCATCAACTCGCCATAATTTCTCGCCTCCTCGCCAGCCAAAGGAAGTGAAGCAAATTGTTCGGTACGGATCATGTTCACAAAAAATTCAACGATCCCAGGGGGTGCCCGCTCAACCACTTTTTCTAAGAAGGGCGCAACCAAAGCCGGATTGGTATTTTCACTATTGTATAAAATTTCTGCAAATTCAGAGCTAGGTGCAAACATAGATAAAACATTAGCTGCCCCTTTTGTTGCCGGCAAAAAAGCTCTATTGGCCAACTGAGAAGGGCTACGCTCCACAATCCCCAAATAGCCCGACATGCGACTAAGCCTACCAATTAAAGCTAGGGCTTTTGTTGCATTTTTAGTCAGCTTGCCGGGGCTCCCCAAGGTAGCCAGTGCTGCTATTCTTTCATCTTTGTGCGCTCCCAAATAAGCATAGCCAAGCTGCCCACCCATACTATGCCCAATCCAATCAATCGGGATATCCCCAGATATCCTAGATATATAATCTATCACTGCCGGAGCATATAAAGCCTCTAACTCATGAAATTGAACCGGGCGATCACAAACAAAGTCTAAACCGCTAGTTGGATAGGTTCGTTTAACATAGCGAGCATATCCCCATTCGCCTAAAACATGCGGCAACCAAACGTCACAGCCCAAAGATGCATCGTGATTAGCCCAACTATCCAATGCGCCCAGATCTCCTTCTTTCGGGTTAATCTGGCCACTGCTAATATGGGCTCGCCATTCATTACCATTAAGCCACGAGCCAGCCCACATTGGAACGGCCCTTATTCGTTCACAATCAGGCCGATAAATTCTTTTCACCCAAAGATAACGTTCCACTGGAAAAGGAATAAAAACAAAGTGGTCTTCGGTTGCTATCCCGGTAGTGGGATCCAAATTCAATATCTTGCCAGGGCCCCACTCTTCTCGAACATTGGTGCGCTGGTGCTGCCCTATGCGCCCTGCAATACGCGTCAAGTCGCGCGATATTGTTGCGGCTAATTTAACTGGCAGAGTACTGATACGCATACTATCTATCTATCCGCAGAAAAATTGAAAAATTTCAGTGGTTTTGCAAATTGGTGACTGACACCGGTGTCAGTCACCAGGATCAGCGCGAGAGGAGTTTTTTTTCTACAGCAACCAGTTCTTCTTTGGTGTTGATTCCTGCGGTCTCAGAAGGATCTGAAGCCTTAAAAGCAAAAACCGGCTGACCTTTTTTGCGCAGGATTTCTAAAGTATCTGTTAAATAATACTCCTTTTGCGCATTCTCTGGCTTAACTTCGGCCAGGGCCGCAAAAAGAGCGTCTTTGTCAAAACAAAAAGTTCCGGTATTAATCTCTTTAATTTTTAATTCTTCCGGGGTTGCGTCCTTTTTTTCAACAATCTTTTGGATCCTTCCCTCTTTATCCCTTATAATCCGACCATAATTGCCAGCATCTTCTAAAACCGCAGTTAAATCCGTCGCCGCTGCCCTGTTTTCTAGGTGGAAATCGATTAGCTTCTGCAAGGTATCAGCCGACAACAAGGGAACATCCCCAGCCAAAACCAGAACTGTCCCCGAAAAACCTAGAAGATTTGGTTTGGCCTGCATAACCGCATGCCCGGTTCCCAGTTGCTCATCCTGGGAAACAAATTTGAGCGGCCAGTCTTTATAATAATCCATCATCAGGTCTTGCTTGTGCCCTACCACTAAATAAGTTGCTTGGGGAGCCAATTTCTTGACGGTTTGAAGAACATAGGTCAACATCGGCTCCCCTAAGATTTCATGGAAAACCTTTGGCAAATCCGACTTCATACGGGTACCTTTACCCGCTGCTAAAACTATCACACATAAATTTTTCATAGGGTTGACAAGTATAAACCAGAGATGCTAGAATAGCAACAGTTCGGTTTAGAGGATTTTGGTTTGGAAATCGTTTCTGATACATTATTATATATAACAAGCAATAAATAGAAGAAATTTGGCCAAGGCTTTTGTGTCTTGGTTTTTTTATGCAAAAAGGAGGTGGGAAAATATGGCAAAAACATTATATATTGGAAACTTACCCTGGAAATTATCTGAAGACGATATTCGTGCCGCTTTCGAAGCCCATGCCCCAGTAAGTTCAATTCGCATTATTAGCGAACGTGATACTGGTAGATCAAAAGGCTTTGGATTCGTCGAAGTAGAAGACGCTGATGCAGATAAGGTTGTCAAGGCAATGAATGGATTTGAGCTAGGCGGAAGAGCCCTAATCGTAAACGAAGCTCGTCCAAAAGCTGATCGAGCATAATTGTGCCTGATAGATCATTTGTTTTAAGAAAGCTTAAAAAAGCTCTTGATCCCTTAAGGTATAAGCATACTCTCGGCGTAGAAAAAACCGCAGTTGCCCTGGCCAAGTGCCATGGTGTTTCTGCTGAAAAAGCTAGTTTAGCAGCTCTCCTGCACGACTATGCAAGACAGTATAGTCGGCAGGAGCTGCTAATGCTTGCGCGCAAATTTAAAGTTAAAGTTGACCCCATCTGTCAATTTGAGCCTAAATTGCTTCACGCTGAGTTAAGTGCATTGCTTGCCAAACGGGATTTTAGCATAACATCTCCTTTTATCCTGGAGGCCATAAAAAAACATACCCTGGGATCAGGAAGGATGAGTAATCTTTGCAAGGTTATTTACCTGGCCGATCATATTGAAGAGGGGCGCTCTTTTACTGGAGTTAGCAAAATTCGAAAGCTTGCTCGAAAAAGTTTGAATGCAGCCATCGTCGAAGCAGCAAATAATATGCTGAAATTCTTGATAAAAAACAAAATGCCTATTCATCCGAAAACGATTAAAACCCGTAATTATTATCTAATACATTCATGAAAAAAATAGTTATTACTTTTGTGGTTATTGCCATTTTCGTCGCCGCCACCGGGGGCTTCTTGTTTGCTATCGCCTCAAAGTTTGCTCTTTTTGAGATCTTTGTGACTCTCACTCCCACAGAACCTCTACTGGCAAAGACAAATATCCTTGTTCTCGGAGTAGACGACGCCTTTGGCCACCGTGCCGACACCATCATGGTTTTACATACCAATCCACAATACAAAGAAGCTTCCCTTATCTCTATTCCGCGGGATACCCTGGCCGTTTTGCCCGGGCGCGGCCTAGACAAAATCAATCATGCCTATGCCTACGGCGGAATTGAATTAACTAGAGAAACAGTTGAAGAACTTTTAAAAATTGAAATCCCCTACTACATTGCGGTAAATCTTTCCGGCATTACCAATATGATTGATGAACTGGGAGGCATTGACATCGAGGTTGAAAAAAGAATGTACTATGTGGATTATGCCGGAGGGCTTAACATTGACCTTAAACCAGGCTATCAAAAGCTTTCGGGAAAACAGGCCATGGGATATCTGCGCTATCGCTTAGACGGGGGCGATTTTTCTCGTATTAATCGGCAACAAAAATTTCTGCGTTCCTTCGCCTCTGAAATGCTAAGGCGGGAAAATATTTTGCAATCACCCAAATTATTCCTAACCCTTACAGCTTATCTAGATACAAACCTAACCTCAAAAGAAACTCTGGGATTGGCCTTGGCGCTACGCTCCGCCTACGAGCTAGGTCAGGTTTATATGACAACTTTACCCGGAACCGATATCATCGTTGATGGAATTTATTATTGGAAGCTAGACAAAAAAGGCCTTTTAGATATTGTTAAACAATTTATTTATGGCGAAAAAACAACTTCATAAAAAAGGAGACGACAAACACCTGCTCGAATTAATCGCTGCCGCAGCGGAAAACAAGCAGGCAACAGATATAAAAATTCTGGATATTTCTAATGCTTCCAAGTTAGTGGATTACCTTATAATTTGTAGTGTTGAGTCTGATGCCCAGCTACGCGCCATCGAGAAAGAAATAAACCGATGCTTGCGCTTAAATAACATAAAGGGGTTTCGCTGGCAGGGGATTGTAAAATCGGGCTGGCTCTTGCTCGATCTAGGAACCACTGTGGTTCACCTAATGCGAGAAGAGCAAAGAAACTACTATGATTTAGAAGGATTATGGGGAAAGGAGGCCGTGGTTTACCATTGTTAACTAACAACGTTGTTAGTTAAACTCAAGGGGCTGTAGCTCAGTTGGG
>JABMSE010000054.1 GCA_013204645.1 Candidatus Saganbacteria bacterium
GGGGAAGGCCGTAGCAAGCAGTCGTCCAGACTGCGAAGCGTGGGGAGGGGTGTTTTGAGACCGGCGGAGCAAAAGTATATGCTTTGATTTATAATATCTAAACTGTTGCTGTTGGAGGACTTATCCCCAGAAAATTAATTTTAGGGCGATCAGAAGCAGCAAAACGCCAAATATCTTTCGCAGATGAATGTCAGGTAACAAATTGGCAAAATAAGCACCAATTAAACCACCAACTACAAAGCCAATACATAAAAAAGCAGCCCAGCCAATATTAACATTGCCGTTTCGCCAGTAGTACCAGGCAGCCAGGAGGCCAATCGGAGGAACCATCATGGCTAAAGTTGTTCCCTGGGCCATATGCTGACTAAGTCCAAACCAGATTATGAGTACGGGGATAACGATGGTGGCTCCGCCAATGCCCAGGAGGCCGGACATAATGCCGGCAGCAAGGCCTGTTGCGAGTAGGCCTAAGATTTGCATTACTTTAATTTCTCCCGCACAAGTCCGCTGACAGTTTTGCCGTCAATAGTTGGATGTTTGGCTAGGACTTCCTTCATAACCTTGCCCATCTCTTTTATGGAGGTTGCACCGGTCTCGGTTATGGCGGTTTCAACGATTTTTTTAACTTCATCTTCTGAAAGTTCTGGGGGTAAGAATTCTGCTACAATTGCCAGCTCTTTTTCATGGGTGGCTGCCTCTTCATTTTTTTCTACTTTTTTAAATTCAGTAATTGATTCTTTTAATTCTTTGGAATATTTTTTGATAATTTTGGTAATTTCAGCATCGGGCAGATCTCCCCGAGCGTTTACGTAAAGAATTTTGCTCTTTACCATGCGCAAGGCCGAAAGACGCAAGGCATCCCTGTTCTTAAGTGCCTTTTTTAGTTCCTCATTTATTTGATTAAATAATTTTTTGTCTTCATTTGTCATGTGAAATCTCCTTATAATGCAGCGATGATAGCGTCGGCCATTTGAGAAGTTCCAACAGCGGTGGGGTCGTCGCGGTGGGGTTTCAAATCATAGGTAACGGATTTTCCTTCGGCAATTACCTTGGCTACAGCTTTTTCTAGTCTATCAGCTGCGGCAAATTCTTTTAAATAACGCAGCATCATAACCCCGGATAAGATGAGGGCGGTGGGATTAACCTTGTTTTGGCCTTTGTATTTTGGGGCTGATCCATGGACCGCTTCAAATACAGCAATATCTTTACCGATGTTAGCACCAGGGGCAATGCCAAGTCCCCCGGCCAAGCCGGCGCATAAATCAGAAAGGATATCCCCGTATAAATTAGGCAATACCATTACATCATAAATTTCTGGTTTCTGGACCAGCTGCATACACATGTTATCAATTAAACGTTCTTCGTATTCAATTTTTCCATCGTAATCTTTGGCTACTTCCCGAGCAACGTGGTAGAAAAGGCCGTCAGTATATTTCATAATATTGGCTTTAGTAACGGCGGTTACTTTTTTGCGTTTGTTGGCGACTGCGTAATCAAAAGCAAAGCGGACAATCTTTGCCGTTGCTGTACGTGAGATAGGTTTTATGCTAATGCCGGAGTCTTTTGATATTTTTTTGCCACTAAGCTTTTCGATTTCATTAATTAATTTTTTTGTATCAGCTTTTCCTTCTTCAAACTCAATGCCAGCGTAGAGGTCTTCGGTATTTTCTCGTACCACCACCAGGTTAATGTTGTCATATTTGGATCTGACCCCTTTGAGAGTTTTGCTGGGCCGCAGGCAAGCATAAAGAGCTAATTCTTTTCGGATAGCCACGTTTACCGAGCGAAAACCAGTGCCAATTGGGGTGGTTATTGGGGCTTTGATGGCAACCTTGTTTTTGCGGATGGAATCAAGTACTTTTGGGGGTAGGGGGGTGCCTTCCTTTTCCATAATGTCTACTCCAGCATCTTGGATATCCCAGTTAAACTTAACGCCAGTTGCTTCAAGAACCCGTCGGGTAGCCTCGGCCAATTCTGGCCCAACTCCATCTCCCCTAATTAAGGTTACGTTGTAGGTCATATAAAGTTATTATAATCTAAATTTGATAGAAAATCAAAAATGATTTTATGGTAAAATATACCTATGCAAGACTTGAAGAGCAAAAAAATCTGCGTATTGATGGGTGGCCGCTCGGGGGAGAGGGCCGTCTCGCTTCGCTCTGGAAAACGCGTTTTTGAATCCTTAAAAAAACAAGGCTTTAATGTCATTTCCATGGATCTCGAAGACGATCTCATCTCAAAGCTTAAAAAACAAAAAGTAGATATTGTTTATATAATGTTACATGGTCGATTTGGCGAAGATGGGGTGGTACAGGGTTTACTTGGGATGGCCAATATTCCCTATACGGGATCTAAGGTTTTGGCTTCGGCCTTGGCCATGAATAAACTGGCTTCCAAAAGAGTCTTTGATGCTCTGGGGATTCCAACCCCACGTTATCTTGAAATTGACACCAGCTCAGACGTAAAAAAAGAGGCCCAGCGCATTAGAAGAGTTTTTCCTTTTCCCCTGGTGTTAAAGCCTGTTTCTGAAGGTTCAAGCCTAGGTGTAACTTTGATTAAAAAAGAAGATGATCTGGAAAGCATTTTAGCCGATTCAGTTGAAAAATACCGGGATGTTTTTATTGAAAAATTTGTGCGCGGGAAAGAAGTTACCGTTGGAATAATTGGAAAAGATGAGGATATTTTAGCACTCCCGGTTTTGGAGCTGGTTTCTAAAAATGAATTCTATGATTATGAAGCCAAGTATACGGCAGGTATGACAGAATTTATTTTGCCGGCTCGATTATCTAAGCCCTTATACAAAAAAACCCAACAGATAGCACTTTTGGCCCACAGAGCCCTGGGTTGCTATGGACTTTCTCGAGTGGATATTATGATTGGCAAAAATCATGTTCCCTATGTCCATGATGTAAATACCATTCCCGGCATGACAGAGCGCTCTGATCTTCCCGCCGAAGCAGCCCATATTGGAATTTCTTTTGACGAGCTCGTCGTTCGCATCTTGGAGAGTGCTTTTTGAAAAAGAAACGCAAAAGCAGAAAACCTCGCAAACACCGGCGCCCCCGTTTTTGGCTAACACTTGTTATCATCTTAGGGGTTATTGGTCTGGGTATTTATATTTCAACACTGCCGATCTGGGAGATAAAAGATGTAGTAGTAAATGGAACCAGTATGCTGGCCGAAGGGGAGATTCGGGGATTGGCGGCCATTCCCCTGCGCCAAAATCTTTTTTATACTAGTTTTTCCCGTACCAGAGCTAATCTTTCCAAAATTACAGCTATTGAAAGTTTTAGCTTATATCGCATCCCACCGGCTACGGTTTTGATCAGTATTTCCGAGCGAAAGCCGATTGCGATTATTGTTTTTGCTAATAAATCGGTAGTCATTGATAAAGACGGATATATTATAAACCGCAATGCCAATATTTCTTTGAACATCCCCAATCGAGCAGATCTGCCGGTCGTCTCGGGGATAAAAGAGTCTAAAGTTTTGGGCTCCGATAGAATCAACCAGGAAGTTTCAGGCATTGTTTCCGATATTATTTTAAAGCTTTCTCCTTATCTTGAATCAAGCAAGATGCAGCTTGAGCTGGGTGGGCTGCAAAATGTAAGCTTTTTGCTCGATGATCTCTTACGGGTTAAAGTTGGAAAAGCCGAAAACATAAAGCGCAAGATGGAAGTATTTGATGCCCTGCTCCCTAAAATTTCGGGCAAGTGGGATAAAGTTGCTTATGTGGATGTGCGGTATCCGGAGAATCCGGTCATCAGATATAAATGACAAATGTCCAATGTCAAATGTCAAATGAAGGTGTCCGCCTTCGGCGGATTTATTATAATAATTAATACATTCATTTGTCATTTTTAATTTGTCATTTGTCATTTTGTTGGTATTTTTCACATGTTATGCTACAATATTCTAGAGGATTATAATGGGGCAGGATAATAACAAAAACTTTGCAGTTATAAAGGTGCTGGGTGTTGGTGGCGGTGGAACCAATGCGGTTAACCGTATGATTGGGGCGGGGGTAAAAGGGGTTGAGTTTTGGGGCGTAAACACTGACCAGCAAGCCTTAAATGTTTCTTTAGCCGACCATAAACTCCAACTTGGCACAAAGCTGACCAAGGGACTAGGCGCCGGAGCTAATCCCGAAATTGGGCAAAAGGCCGCTGAAGAATCTAATCAAGATATAAAACTGGCCCTTGAAGGCTCTGACATGGTTTTCTTAACCGCAGGAATGGGGGGGGGAACCGGCACCGGTGCTTCACCGATTATTGCTGAGATTGCCAAGGAAATGGGCTGTTTAACGGTGGGTGTAGTTACCAAACCATTTCGTTTTGAAGGCCCGGTTAGGATTTCTCAAGCAGAGACTGGGGTGGCCATGCTTAAAGAAAAGGTGGATGCCTTAATTGTTATCCCCAACGATAAATTGCTCCAGGTAGTTGAAAGAAAAACCTCAATTATTGAAGCTTTTAAAATTGCTGACGATGTACTCCGGCAGGGAGTTAAAGGAATTTCAGATTTGATAACCGTTCCAGGTTTAATCAACCTGGATTTTGCCGATGTTAGAACGGTTATGTATGAAGCTGGCTCGGCCATGATGGGAATTGGTTCTGGCTCTGGAGAAAACAGAGCGGTTTCTGCAGCCGAAGCAGCTATTTCGTCTCCGTTGCTTGAAGAAACTATTACCGGAGCTAAAGGTGTTATTTTCAATGTTACGGGTGGGTCTGATCTCACCCTTTATGAAGTAAATGAGGCAGCAGAAGTTATCTACAATGCCGTAGATCCCGATGCCAATATTATTTTTGGGGCCGTGATTGACGAAAAACTACAGGGAGATGTGGTGGTAACGGTGATTGCAACTGGTTTTAAGCCATCACCCAATAAAGAAAAAGAACACCTCCCGTTTTTGCGACCACGCACGGCACGCACCCCAGCTTCTTCCTCCCTTAAAGATAATATTGAACTGCCGCCTTTTATGAAATAAGACTCCCCTTATATGTTTACTAAAAAGGCAATCCCTCTAACTGATTTAAAAAGCGGAGAAAGTGGTGTGGTTATTGAGGTTGTGGGGGGGCAGGCAGTAGCACGGCGTCTGCATGCGCTGGGAGTTAGGCAAGGGAAAAAAATAAAAAAATTAAGCGGCATGTTTATGCACGGACCCCTAACTGTTCAGGTTGGCCATACCCAGCTAGGGATTGGCCATGGTATGGCCTCTAAGATAATGCTTGAGGTGTGATGTGAAAAAAGTTCTTTTGATGGGCAACCCCAATGTTGGAAAGAGTGTTTTCTTTTCAAGATTAACCGGCCTCCACGTTATTTCTTCTAATTATCCTGGAACCACAATTGAGTTTACCCGAGGTTATATGCTAGTTGCAGGAGAAAAGACAGAAGTAATTGATGTTCCAGGAACCTATACTTTGGAACCAACCTGTAAGGCCGAAGAAGTTGCTTGTGAGATGTTGAAGAAAGCCTCCAAAGAAACACTTAAGCAGGGCGATGTAATAATTGATGTCGTTGATGCTACTAATCTTGAAAGAAATCTCTATCTGACCCTTGAGCTTATGGAGCAAGATATTCCGGTAATCGTTGCGCTTAACATCTGGGATGAAACTAAGCATAAGGGAATTCATATTGATGCCCAAAAATTATCCAAATGGCTGGGAGTGCCGGTTGTACCAACCACAGCGGTTACGGGGGAAGGTTTTGCAAAATTAATTTCAGAAATTTATAAAGCCCGCACTCCTCATGTTCGCAAACACAGCAAACTTGAACGTTGGGAAGATATTGGAAAAGTCATTGAAGAAGTTCAGAAAATAGAACACAAGCACCATACTATTTGGGAAAGAATCCAAGATTTAACTATTAAACCACTAACGGGTTTGCCAATTGCAGCCCTAATCGCTTACTTATCTTTTAAACTTATTCGTTTTATTGGGGAGGGGTTGATCACTTATCTTTTTGATCCATTGTTTAATAATTTATATACACCTTTAATTATGAAATTGAGTGTTTTATTGGGCTCATCGGGTTTTTGGCATGATGTATTGATTGGAAGATTGATTAATGGAAGCATTGACTATTTTCAATCTTTTGGACTTTTAACGACGGGTGTTTTTGTGCCAATTGCCGCTGTGCTCCCTTATATTTTTGCTTTTTACCTGGTCTTGGGAATCCTAGAGGATTCTGGGTATTTACCAAGGTTAGCGATTTTAATGGATAATTTTTTGCACCACATTGGTTTGCATGGATTTGCCATTGTTCCGACCTTGCTTGGCTTTGGCTGCAATGTGCCGGGGATTTTGGCGACCAGAATTTTAGAAAGCAAGCGGGAGCGATTTATTGCTTCAACCTTGATTTCAATTGGGATTCCTTGTGCTGCGCTGCAAGCCATGATCATTGGAATCTTAGGTGAATATGGGGGATGGCCAGTAGCGGTTGTTTATGGAATTTTATTTTTAACCTGGGTAGTTTTAGGATTTATTTTGAACAAATTGTTGCCAGGCTTTAGCCCGGAATTATTGCTTGAAATCCCGCCTTATCGTTTTCCGCCCCTGCGCATAGTCTATAAAAAACTCTGGTGGCGCATAAAAATGTTTTTAAAAGAAGCCTTTCCGATTGTCTTGGTCGGCGTTTTTGTGATTAATATTCTTTATATGGTGGGTGTTTTTAATTTCTTAGCCAACATTTCTGCACCAGTGATTACAGGATTGTTTGGCCTTCCCAAGGAAGCAGTTTCGGCCGTTGTCATTGGATTTTTGCGAAAGGACGTAGCTGTCGGAATGCTGGTCCCTTTAAGTTTAAGTGTTAAACAATTAATTGTAGCCTGTGTGGTATTAGCTATGTTTTTCCCTTGCGTTGCCAGTTTCGTGGTCTTGGTGCAAGAGCTAGGTGTAAAGGACATGCTAAAAGCTACCGCTATTATGTTGGTGACAGCCTTGTTAGTCGGTGGCCTCCTTAATTTTGTTCTTTAAGCGATTGACTTTTTTATTTCTTCAGGTCATAATTTCTTTTGAGGTGCTTCTGATATGAAAATAGCTATGCTGCATTGGGGTTTTCCTCCGATTATTGGTGGGGTGGAAACTCATCTTATTTTTCTTATGCCAGAATTAGTATCCATGGGAAACCAGGTTTCTCTTTTAACCGGAACAGCCGATAATTCCCCTCATTATTTTGATTTTCAGGGTGCCAAGATATACCGTTCCCAATTTCTTGATCTGAACTGGCTTTTTAAAAGCGGCTTTCAAGAAGTGGACGATAACGTCCATGATGTGATTTATGAGTATTTAGATAAGGTTAAGCCCGATGTAATCCATGCCCATAATATGCATTATTTCAGCCGCTACCATGTAA
>JABMSE010000055.1 GCA_013204645.1 Candidatus Saganbacteria bacterium
CGCGACCCTCAGCTTGGGAAGCTGATGCTCTACCAACTGAGCTACTCCCGCGTTTCTAATTCATATTCGCCGCGTAGATTTTTCTTTAACTTAGTAGTAGCTTCTTTGCAGATGCGGCTGACTTGCGATTCTGAAAGGTCAATGTCTTTGCCAATCTCTTTGAAGGTTTTGTCTTTCCGGTAATAGCCTTCCAAGACCGCCTTTTCCTTGTCAGAAAAATCCTTCATGGCAGAATCAAGGTGAAGTAATTTATCAATTTCCTCATGGGCAATTGATTTTTGGTTAAAGGCCATGTAAACATTGGCGGCGGAAGTTATATATTCATAAAGACCAGCTACCGGATCAGTTCCTCTTTTTCTAAGATAATCTTGCATCGAACCCTTTAGTCTAACTGAAACATAGGACCAGAGCTCGCCTTTTCTGGGATCCCAGGTTTTAAGGCAGGCCATAAAGGCCATCTTGGCTTCGGATTCAAGATCTCCAGCTTCGGAAGTTGCAATGTGGCGGGGAAGGGAAGAAACGTACCAGCGCACAGTCGCTTTGATTTGGGGTTCGTATTTTTGCAGAGTTTCGGAAGAGTGTTTTAAAAACTCTTCGCGTAAAATAGAGACAATCCTGTCTTCAACATCTTTTCTACTAATCATACAAATCTTTTGGCCAGTTTTTTCAAAAGGTCCTTCATCCGATCGTGCATAAGCTCGCGATTAAAACGTTGAGCCATACCATGAGCAAATTTCCAGGAGGATCGCAAGACCGGGGGAATACCGGTAGGTATAACCGCGGGCACGCCGCCCGGGGCCATACGTTTTCTAAGTTCCTTTTGTGAGAGTCGTCTTATTGCCACAGTTTTTGTTTATATACCTGCTAGCAATGGCTAGGGCCTGTCGTCTAAGCTCGGGATTAGCCACGATAGAATCTGCTAGCGTGTTTACCATTTTAGCAAAGCCCGCACTTAAAGTAAAGCTCTTCCCATATTCAGTCTCAAGGGCGGCAACCACAATGCGTTCGGCCAGCTCTTTTGCGCTTAAATTTGGGTTGATTTTTTCTTCTAGTTTCTGATTAAAGGATTCCAGACTTGACATTTTGTCACCTGCGCTGGAAAGGTATCGTTAGTTTATCCCAAAAATTTCACTTTAGCAACTATTTGGCTTGTAAGACGATAGCGGAATTGCTACTATATGCCCGGAGGAAATTAGGTGCTGTTAACCTGGATTTATACATTAGCTGCCGTAATACTTGTGAGTTTGGTTTCTTTTATTGGGCTTCTCACGATCTCTATCAATATCCAAGCCCTAAAAAAGGTCTTGATGTATCTGGTTAGTCTGTCAGCAGGAGCACTCCTGGGAGCTGCCTTTTTCCACCTTATTCCCGAAGCAGTTGAGGAATCTGGTTTTGGGCTGCCCCTGGCAAGCTATATCTTAGCTGGCATTTTGACTTTTTTTGTATTGGAAAAAATAATCTGTTGGCGTCATTGCCACGTACCTACTTCTAAGAATCATCCCCATCCGGTTGCTTTTATGAATCTTATTGGAGATGCTTTCCATAATTTTATTGATGGAATGATTATTGCCGGAAGTTTTTTGGCCAGCGTGCCCTTGGGAATAAGTACAACTATTGCGGTGATTCTACATGAGATCCCGCAGGAAATAGGGGACTTTGGAGTGCTTTTGCATGCTGGATTTGGTCGTTTCAAGGCTTTATGGTTTAATTTTGTTTGCGCCCTGACAGCTGTTCTGGGAGCCATTTTGATTTTGGCTTTGAATATTGAAGTTCACACCTTATCTTCCTTTTTAGTCCCTTTTACTGCCGGGGGGTTTATTTATATTGCTGGTGCTGATCTTATTCCGGAACTAAAAAAAGAGATCCGCCCGCTAAATTCTCTTATGCAGCTATTTTTTCTTCTTTTGGGTTTGGGGATAATGTTCTTATTGGTGGTTATTTGATAGGTGTGGGATTAATCTCAAACTTTTTTTCAAGCTTATGTGGGTAGTAGGATAGTTTTGCTTTTCGAAGCCCCGGGATACCAAGGTCTTGTTCAAGGTTTAGATAGGTAAAATCAGAGAAAGTTTTGTTGCAGGCTTCCCATAAAAGAACCTGTGATGTGCCTTGAAGGGAAGGGTATCCATACATAAAATGGATTGAGGCGGTGTTATTATTGAGAGCACTTCCCAGGACAAAGCCTTTCATTGCGTTATCTACGAACAATGCACCACCCCTTAAGCCGAGTTCTCTGAAATTTACAAAAGCTGTTTCGACGGCTTCTTTTTGGGACGAATACGCTAACTTAGGGAAAAAGCGAGAATGTTTGCGCATGCTAAACCATGTTTCAAAGAGCGCTAGCGCCTCGTTTTTCTGGTCCTCTTTGAGGGGACGAAACTCATAATTTGGATGACGAATTTTAAACTTTTTAATGTGGTTGCGCTTGCCATCGTATTTTTTGCCTTTTAGTTCTGCCAGTATTTTGGTTAGATAGACATAATCAAATTGATCGCGCAGGCAGCTAAGATGATATTTATCTTTTGGCAATTTTGAAAGAAAGCCTTCCGATACCCTTGATATTTTTCCTGAATCTTTAAGACACAGATCAACAGTTTCAACTATTTTATGGTTGCCTAAGGGCTCTAAAAAGAAACTAGGTTCATTGGGGGGGGATGCCAGAATGCAAAGATTGTTATTGATTAGAGTAATTTTGGGATGATCAAAATTTTTCCAGATTATCAGGTTAGCTGGGCACAATTCGCAGACAGACTGGGGGCCAAAATACTTTTTTATCGAGCCTAGGTCCTCAATCTCTAATGATTTGAATTCTGGGTATCTAGGCAGCATGAGGGTATTTTACCATACACACGCACTGGTTAGGATCGCAGTAGGTGCATTCGTATTGGTTTTTGGAGGGGAGATTGGGGTGGGAGGAACTAGCTTTAAATCCAAATTTTTCAAAGAATTCGGGGATGATGGTGTAAAGGTAGATAGGGGGACTGTCCCCTTTGGTTAGGCTCTTCAGCAAAGCTCTTGCAACCCCGCTATTGCGTTCTTCTTCGATGGTTGCCAGCGAGCCCAAGAAAAGAAAATCTTTGTGCTTTTGCAGTTGCACACAGCCAACAATTTTGTCCTCTTTTTCTGCGACAAAGAAGTCTTCTGGCTCAAGGGTTGAATAATAAAGATCTAGTTTTTCTAGGATTTCAAGTACTTCAGGGTAATCTTTATCAGTTGCCTTTCGGATTTTCAACATAGAGAATTATTTTATCACAAAAAACAGTTGCCTGCCCTCCCGCTTGCCACTCCGCTTAGTTGTCTACTGGATAAGAGGAAGAATTTGATATTTTTCTCACTTGCTAGACTGCCGAGCTGTCTACTGGATAAGTGGGGAAATTTGATATTTTTCTCGCTCCTCAAACTCGCTACGAAAAAAATAAATTTCCACACTTTCTAGGGGTTGTAATGGTTCTTACGAAAAAATAAATTCTTGCACTTCCTCTAGTGGCTCAGCTATACTATTGTAAAAGATAGAAAGGGGGATCGACAATGGCCAAAGAAATAAAGGATGCGGAATTTAATAAAGAAGTATTGCAGAATCAGGGAGTGGTGTTTGTAGATTTTTGGGCGCCTTGGTGTGGCCCGTGTCTTATGATGGCTCCCGTCTATGATAGGGTTGCCAAAAAGTATCCAGCCATAAAATTTTTAAAGGTTAATACGACTGAAAATATGGAGCAGGCCGGAAAATTGGGTGTTTCCGGAATCCCTTGTATAATAATCTTTAAAAATGGCAAAGAGGTTGAACGATTAGTTGGGGTTCGTCCTGAGCCAGCCTTGGAAGAGATAGCAAAAAAATATCTTTAAGGAGGTTGAATAATAATGATAAATCTAAATTGCCCGGTTTGTGAGACAAAGATAGAGCTTCCGGATTTAACAGAGGCCGGACATCGGCTTAACTGCTTAAATTGTTTTGCCGAGCTGGCTTTTTATAAGTGGAAAGGAAAGAATGTTTTGGGGTGTGCTCTGTGCAAAGAGCCGGTGTTTGAGCCACAAAATTGCGAGAATTGCGAACGTCGTCTCGAGAAAAAACGGCTTCTTGAGGAAGGAAGGCTTTAGGCTAATATGTATGATTCGATAGTTGTTGGTGGACTGTCCACCCATTAATTTGAAAGGAGGGGAGCGATATGCCGGTTTATAAATATTTCTGCAAAGATTGTAAGGATAAATTTGAAATTGAAGCGACTATAAAGGAAAAAGAGGAATGCTGCAATCCAAAATTTGTTTGCCCGAAGTGCAAGTCAAAGAATGTTAAGCAAAAATTTTCTTTGGCCGCATTTTTTACCAAAGGTAAGGGTTGTGATTGCCAAGGAAAATGTAGCTAGTGCTTGAGTATATTGCCAACCTGGTTACATTTAATCTGTTTAGGTTGACTCCTGGATCCCAGCTGGCGGAAAGTGTTAACTTTTTTGTCTATGACACCTTAAAGATATTCTTTTTAATCCTCATCATAGTTTTTGTCATCAGTTTTATCCGTACCTATTTTGCTCCAGATAAAGTTAGGCGACTGTTATCCAAGGAACATTGGGGCATAAGCAATTTTATTGCGGCTTTTTTTGGGGCGATTTCCCCATTTTGTTCCTGTTCATCGGTTCCGCTTTTTATTGGATTCCTCGAGGCTGGTGTTCCCTTGGGGGTGGCCTTTTCCTTTCTAATTACATCTCCCTTGGTAAATGAGATTGTTTTTGTGCTACTTTTGGGCACCTTTGGATTGAAAATGGCTGTGGTCTATGCGGTTTTTGGTCTGGCGCTTGGAGTTTTTGGCGGCATTGTTCTTGGCAGGTTTAAATTGGAAAAAGATATTATAAACCTGGATCTGGACTCAAAAGATCAATATATGCCAAAAACATTTCAAGGAAAAATTGAATATGCCACTTCTGAAACTATCCAAATCATTAAAAGGCTTTTCCTATTTATTCTTCTTGGAGTGGGCATTGGCGCAATTATCCATGGTTATGTTCCCCAAGAATTTATAACCAACTACATTAAGTCTGAAAGCTTTTTTGCGGTTCCCATTGCTGTTATCATCGGGGTCCCGATTTATGCTGGCTGTTCAACCTTGGTTCCGATAATCTTTGCCATTACGCAAAAAGGGGTGGCGATAGGAACAGCGCTAGCTTTTATGATGGCCGTTGCTGGACTTTCTTTTCCTGAAGCAATTCTCCTAAAAGGGGTCTTAAAACTGCGGCTTCTCCTCATCTTTTATGCCATCGTTGCCGTCGGTATCATCCTGATCGGCTATTTGTTTAATATTATTTTTTGAGTTAGTGGTAGCTACCGAAGAAAGTGTAAGAATTTATTTTTTTTGTAGCGAGTCCCGATTCCCATCGGGAGGAGCGAGAAAAAATATTCCCGATTCCATAATGTATATCGATTCGGGATCCCGCAAAAGGCGGGACAAATTCTTGCACTTATCCGATAGACACCCAAGTCCCTATCTCTTCGTTGGCTCGTAAGTTATCATCTCGTAATTTGCGTTAGTTGTATTAAAAAAGCCGCGTGCGGTATAGGTTTCCTGGTCGTTTTCATAGTAAACCAACTCAAAAGTGCCAGCTATCGAGAGCTTGTTATCGCTAACATCGAGCGATTTTATAAGCACTTTAAATTTTTGAAATCTTAGCCAATCAGACTGGTAACTATCGGTAAATTGTTTTCCTTTTTGTTGATAGAAATCCCAAGTACTCCATTCTAGGTCGTCTTGGGTGAAAGTGATCGGGGTCTTGGGTATCTTGGCTACCAGGATTGCTCCTTTTTCCTCATCCCAGCCATTAACAATGCTGAATTCCTCGGTGGCATAAAATTTAATATAAAATTTAGTAACGCCATCGCCGTCGTCAGCCGATGAAAATGTTAATTTAATTTCATCGTACTGCGGGTTAGCAAGCGTTTCAATGCTTTCTAGGTTGAGATGATATAGTCCAGTTGGGAACTGATAACCTGGTCTAGGATTTACTTGTTTTAACTCAAGCGAGAGGGAGTTGGCCATAATCATGTCCGGGACTCGGCTTAAACCAAGTATGAGTGGGAGCACCAAAATAAGCGCGGCTACCAATAAAAATCTTTTCATAATGTTGCCTCCTTTAATAATGCTTTATCCAAATCTTTGAGTTAGCAATGTTTAGGCCACCGTTGGCGGTATAGGTGGTTTTGCCGTCTTCTTCTGAAATCAGCGCAAAATTTGCGTTCATGGAAAGTTTATTGTCTTTGGCCCGCAGCCTGGTGATTTCTAGTTCGAATTTGTTAAAGTAAACCCAATCGCAAATATAGTTGTCTCCTTCTCTTTCCCCTTCTTCCTGAGTAAAGCTAAATCTGTTGTCGGGCTCTATGTCCCATTCAGCGCTTGGGCCTTTTTGCGTAATAAAGCTTTCCTTCCGCTCGAAATCTTTTTCGGTTAAAGTAAATGGGAGTGGGGGATGCTTAGCTTTAAGCGTTGACCTTTCTTCTCCTTTATCCCAGCTTGAATATACGGCGAAATCATCGGTTGAGCCTAGCTCAAGAGCAAAAGAACAAGATTTGTTTTTGAATAGGATTTCTAATCCGCCAGCCTGGCCACCCATTACAGTTACATTATCTAATTCCAGGTTGTATTGGCCAGGTTTGGGCAGAATTTTATCTGAATCGACTTTTTCTAACTCAACTACGGCTCGATTGGGGGGAATGGTGCCAAAGCCAAGAAGGAGCGGCAAGGACATTGTAATTACCAAAAGGAAAATTATTTTTTTCATAGGATTCACCCCTTAAAAATTTTCTATCCTTCGAGAATCCATCTTTCTTGTTCCCTAAACCAGTCGCCGGGTCGGTTTAAATACTGCAAGGTGTCCTCCAATATATCATAATGTTCTTTTTCCTCTTGAGCCAGTGCCGCAAAGAATTTTTTTGCTATTTCATCCGAACTGTTTTTTGAGATTTTGTCATAGAGGTTATAGCTATCCCGCTCTAAACCTTCGGCAATTTTATAAGCTTCATTTATATCTCTTTCGCTCTCAAATTTCATCTCTAAGCTTTCTTTCAATTTTTGCGTGATCCCCTTGAGCAGTTCTTTTTTGCTGGGAGGAACCTCAACCCCTTTTAGCCAGTCCGATGGAAGTTTTTGCACTCCGGTTAGGTTTTCATAAAATTCTTTGATCTTTTCTAAGTGCTCAAGCTCGCGTTCAGCCAGACCAGTTAAAGTAGAGATAGCAAGGGGATTAGTAGTTTTAGCTGCGGTTTGAGTGTAGAAGTCATAACCTTTCTTTTCAAGCTCAATGGCAGCTTTCGTGTCAGCAATTAAATCATTCATTTTCTGCCCCCTTTGTCTCTATAAGTTTACCAATATCTGGGTGATAAAAGCAACCCTAGGTGTCTATTGGATAAGTGTGGGAATTTGATATTTTTCTCGCTCCTCCCGATGGGAATCGGGACTCGCTACAAAAAAAATAAATTCCCACACTTTCCAGGATGGCTCATCGGTGCCTGGCACAATTACATAATTAAAAATAGGGCTTGACAAAGAATCCCTAACCTGTAATAATTACAATCATGAAATCATTACAAGATAGACTAAAAGAAAAAGGTTTACGTTCATCGTATCAGAGGATAAAGATCTTGGAGTATTTAGAAAAGAATAGAACTCATCCTACCGTCGATGCGATATACGAGGCGCTAAAAGAGAAATTGCCCAGTATTTCCAAAACAACCATTTATAATACCTTAAAAAGCTTTTTGGAAACGGGGCTAATTTCGGATTTGACTATTTCTGGCCACGAGGTGATGTATGATGCGGAAACTAAACCCCATTCCCATTTTTTATGTAAGAGCTGTGGAACAGTATTAGATGTAGTAGATATCAAGTGTCCACATGTAAGAAAGGAGGTTGATGGAAACAAAGTAGAGGAGGTTCATCTCTACTTCAAGGGTCTTTGTAAAAAATGCTTGCCAGAAGGGAGAAAACAATGAATGTAAGTAGTAAATTAGAGGTTTATAAATGTTTGGTTTGTGGAAATATTGTTGAGGTTTTGCATGTGGGGGGAGGGGAATTGGTTTGTTGTGGAAAGCCAATGGAATTGCAA
>JABMSE010000056.1 GCA_013204645.1 Candidatus Saganbacteria bacterium
GTCGGGATCCCGTCCCGATTCGTTCTTCGAACTTCTCGGGATCCCGAAGCATTATATCTGATACGGTAATCGGGACCTCTGGCGGGAAAATTTTGCAGGTCAGAAAATTTAAATATTCTTAGAAAAGATGAAATTTTCACCCAAAAGTGCCGATATATATATAGAGGACGAAGATCTCTAGGAGAGACAATGAAACTCAACGATAAAATACGCGACCGAAAAATTGTTTATCTATTCCGCAAAAAACCTGCTATTGCTTTTGAATTAGCCCTTCTATATTTTATTCTTGCGAAAAGAAAGAAGGCCACAGAAAAAACTAAGGATGCATGTTTAAAGTCAATTTATTGGTTAAAAAAAGCTGGGATTAAGATGTCAGAGTATTTGCAGCGATTGAGTCCCTTTAGTCAGCTTGAGGAAATAGAAAAAATATTGGTGGTTAATAAGGCTAAAATTGATGCACGCTTGTCTGCCTGAATAGGGTAGACTTTGGTCCGCGCCAGTAGCGGACACTAAGGCATTGATCGGGCCAGTTCCAATTCATTTGTATGGATTGGGACTGGCCCTTTTTTATTATTATAGTAAGGAGGTGGAAAAAATTGGAGCACCAAGAGTGGTTTGAAAAGTTTAGTATCCGGCTCGGCGCTGATGAAAACCGTTTTCATGGACAGATATGGGTAAAGGAAGAGTGGCGAATTATTCAATTAGCGCTGCTTAAAATGGCCCTACATGTCCTCAGCCCTAAAGAAAAAGAAGTTGTCGTTTTGGTTTTCTTTGAAGGGTATACGGAAAGAGAGGCAGCCGAGGAATTAAAGATATCCAAAACCCGACTGCATAATCTAAAGAAAAAAGCCCTAAAGCGCCTGTCTAAATCTTCGTTTCTGAAATTAGCTTTAGCCCCGCAAGGCTTAAAGAAAGCTAAGGTTCAAGCTTAGTAACTCGTGCCAGGCACCGATGTTATCCAGTAGACATCTAAGTCTCCGGTGCCAGGCACAGCTCTAAGTGGATTAGATTCCGATAGCCTGCACCAAGGCCAAATGGCCTATTTTACCAGCAGAGAATCGGGATTGTTTTTCTGCAAGTTGAGCGCAAACCTCTTGTTGAGAGGGGAGGGTAATACCTGTTCCACGGAAAAATTCTTCTTCATAATCTAGTAATTCAGTGCTAGCACCGTGAGCTTCCCCGGCTATTCTTAAGGTATCAAAATCAACATAAGTGGTGATATCCCGGTGGCCAAATTCTAGGGTAAGAAAGGCGCTCATATTGGTAGGCTGGTAGGGGCTGGTATTCCAGATTAGATCTTCATTGGGATAAGCTGTCCCAGTAAACCCATAATCCAGAACAAAATGATAACCCCTTTTCATGCTTCGGGTAATTCTTTTAATCCATTGAGTGGCGATGAGGTTAATTGGCATTTGCCGCTGTCGGGGGAATGGTTTTCCGGCCAGCTTGATATGATCCCTGATTTCTTGTGAAACCCCGGGAACAAGGGCTAACTCAAATTCAAACATGGGAGGGAAACATTTTTCGCGCTCCGTAGCTTTTATGCCGTATTCCCCAAAGCTGCCATCGGCGTCTTGTTCTATAAGATGCACCGGAAAAGTATCCGGATTTTCGTTTGAAAGAAAGATATGGGCCTCCGGCAAATGATCTTGATAGGCATTTTGATATAAAAAAGTAGTTTTTGAATGATGTTCTTTTAGTTTTTCTCTTTGTACGTCAAGGGGAGCTAAGCTCCGATCAATTAGAGTTAATTCAACTGCCGAGTAAAGAGATGGGTGTTCTTGTTGCAAATAATCCATGATGTCTTTGGCCAAAGTCCCGGTTCCATCTCCCATGATTACTATTTTAAAGGGCGACGGACGCCCAAGCTTTTCAAAGCAGCTTTGGATTTTGACTGCAACTCCTTGTCCAAAATCGGGGCTGTGTAGTTCTGGTCGAGTTCCAAAGTGTTTCAGGCAACCGTCTTCTACTGCTTGTTGAGGATAATATCCACCTTCCTGTCCGTGGCTGACTGGGGCAAATAAAGCTATTTCCATAGCTCTGGGAAAAGGGAGAATTCCGTTTCTTCCTTTTCTTAATATTTGAGCGGCAATCTGATGTTCAATGCTTCCCGGACGTTCCCGGTGTAAGGGGAGTTGATTCCTGTGTTTATCCCCGCTACTGCCAGGACCATCCGCAATTGCCCATTTTCTAATATTTGTTAGTCTATTTATTCTTGTCATATACTTCTCTTAAATCGTGCCAGGCACACTATTTTATCGCCAATCTATAGGCGAAATTTCGCTTTTTGCTGAAATATGTTAAAATTGAAGGTTCGATGAATGCAGATAAAATCATCATCAAAGGCGCGCGGGAGCATAATCTCAAAGACATCAATCTTGAGCTACCCCGTAATAAGTTTATTGTCTTCACCGGGATTTCTGGGTCAGGGAAGTCTTCCCTGGCTTTTGATACGATCTATGCTGAAGGTCAAAGGCGTTATGTAGAATCTCTTTCGGCTTATGCCCGCCAGTTCTTAGAGCAGATGCAAAAGCCCGATGTAGATTATATTGAAGGGCTATCCCCAGCTATCTCCATTGACCAAAAGGCTCCCCCCCGAAATCCAAGATCAACCGTGGGTACAGTTACTGAAATCTATGATTACTTAAGGCTACTTTTTGCTAACATTGGCATTCCTCATTGCCCCAAATGCGGTAAAAAAATCGAGAAACAAACCCCCCAGCAAGTTGTTGATCAAATTATTGAAGCATTAAATGGACAGAAGATCCAAATCCTGGCTCCGGTTATTCGAGGCCGTAAGGGAGAATACAAAAAACTCTTAGAAGATATTCAAAAAGATGGTTTTATCCGGGTAAGGGTAGATGGCACAATTTATGAAATCCCAGAAGTCCCAGCATTAAACAAAAAAACAAAGCACGACATAGAAATTGTTATTGACAGGCTTGCGGCCAAAATCACCAGCCAAAAACGTTTAAACGAATCAGTCGAAACAGCGCTGCGTTATGGAAATGGCATCGTCGAAATATTAAGTGAAAAGAAAAAGGCTAAACCCATTGTCTTTTCTGAGAAATTTGCTTGTGCAACCTGTGGCATTAGCTTAGATGAAATTACCCCGCGCATTTTTTCTTTTAACAGCCCTTACGGAGCTTGCCCAACCTGTAGTGGGTTAGGGGACAAACTAGAGTTTGATCCCGATTTGATTATTCCGGACGAAAGTCTCTCCATTTCCGATGGGGCCATTGTCCCCTGGGGGGAGAGCGCCTCCTATTTTCAGCAAAAGCTGGTGTCAGTTGGCGAAGAATATGGCTTTGATCTTGATACTCCGCTTAAAAAGTTAAACAAAGAACAAATGAATGTAATCCTTTATGGCTCAAAGAAACCGATTATGTTTAAGCACCGCATGGAGCACTCCTACTGGGAGCACGAAGGAAAATTTGAAGGAGTGGTTAATTGGCTGAAGCGCCGCTACCTTGAAACAAAGTCTGAAAATGTGCGTTACCATTTATATCGTTATATGAGCGCAGTTAAATGTCCAGCCTGCCAAGGTAAAAGGCTTAGAGCAGAAAGTTTGGCGGTTACGGTTGGTCGCAAATCTATTGCTGATGTTTCAGGGATGTCGATTAAGCGCTCGCTTGAGTTTTGTGATTCACTAAAACTTTCTGATCGAGAAATAATAATTGCCAAACAAATCATAAAGGAGCTAAAAGCGCGACTCAAATTTTTAATCGATGTGGGTTTAGATTATATAACCCTTGATCGTCAATCTTCAACCCTTTCTGGGGGGGAAGCCCAAAGAACACGACTGGCCACGCAAGTTGGCTCAGGGTTAGTTGGTGTGCTCTATATCTTAGATGAGCCTTCCATTGGACTTCATCAGCGGGATAATAAGCGTTTGATTGCGACTTTGCACCGCTTAAGAGATCTGGGAAACACGATTATAGTAGTGGAGCATGACGAGGAAACCATGCATTCAGCGGACCATTTGGTGGATATTGGTCCGGGGGCGGGATTGCATGGCGGCAAAATTATTGCCACCGGAAAAATCCCTGATCTAGTCCGTGCCACGGATTCTATAACCGGAAAATACTTGTCCGGCAAATTAAAGATCGATATTCCTCTAGTCAGAAATAAAGGTAGCCTAAAAACCCTTACGGTCAGGAAAGCCAAACATAATAATCTTAAAAGCATTGATGTCTCTTTTCCCTTAGGGACTTTTACCTGTGTAACTGGTGTTTCAGGGTCTGGCAAAAGCTCCTTGGTGAATGATATTCTCTATCGGGCTTTAGCTAAGAAATTTTATCGCTCAATTGATAAAGCTGGGGAACATCAAAAAATTGATGGCATTGAGAATGTTGATAAGGTGGTTATCATTAATCAAACTCCGATTGGCCGCACCCCTCGCTCCAATCCTGCCACCTATACCGGAGTATTTACCCATATCCGTGATCTTTTTACGATGACCCAAGAAGCCCGCATCCGCGGCTTCAAAGCTGGCAGGTTTTCATTTAATGTTAAAGGTGGAAGATGCGAAGCCTGTCGGGGAGATGGCTTAGTTAAGATTGAAATGCATTTTCTGCCGGATGTGTATGTGCCCTGCGATGTTTGTAAGGGCAAGCGTTACAACCGCGAAACCTTGGAGGTCCATTACAAAGGGAAAAGCATTTATGATGTCTTAAATATGACGATTGAGGAAGCTCTTGTTTTGTTTGAAAATATTCCTCAGATCAAAAGAAAACTTCAGACCCTAAGTGATGTAGGCCTTAGCTATATTAAATTGGGCCAATCTGCGACCACCTTATCCGGTGGCGAAGCCCAGCGGGTTAAACTAGCGACACACTTGGCTTCCCGCTCAACTGGTCGCACTTTGTATTTGCTAGATGAACCAACCACTGGTCTTCATTTTGATGACATTAAGATGCTTTTGCAGGTTCTCCATCGCTTGGTTTCCGGTGGCAATTCTGTGATTGTGATTGAACACAACTTGGATGTTATAAAAACAGCAGATTACATTATTGATCTGGGACCAGGGGGAGGCGATGAGGGGGGCTACATTGTGGCCAAGGGAACGCCGGAGGAAGTCGCTAAGAATTTAAACAGTTACACGGGTAAATACTTAAAGAGGCTTTTATGACAATTGCGCAAGCCATCTTCATTTTGATAATCTTAATCATAATCGTGGTCTTTATCTTGATCTACCGCGGCCAGTACAAATCCCCAAATTGTCCCAAGTTTGGGAGATGAAGACCAAATCAGCTTTTTTTCTTTCTATAAACTGCGACGACTTTGCATTCACCCGTGGACCAAGCATCATCTGGTATCTGAGGATCCCGATAGACAATTGGTCCCTCTTGCTCTATGACTCTGAATGTTTGGGCTGGGAGTAATCTAGCCAAAGGAAAACCATCCATAGAAACTAATGAGTCTTCTCCAGAACTTCCTTGGGCTGTCAAAAGTCTATGCCAATCTGGGGCGGACACAGAGTCCTTAATTTGTTCTAGGAATTCCCAGCTGATTAGACCTAGGGGAAGGGAGTGCGTTTCATAATAGGCATGAAAAAGTAATCTTCCAGCAACAGCCAAAGCCCCCTGCTTAAGGTGGCTTAAGATGATCTTTTCAAAAACTTCTAAACTGTCTGCTGAAAGACAATCTCCGGAATATAAGAGAATTCCGTGAGGGGAAATTATAAAACCATATTCGCCATTTTTGGGGTCAAAGCTATAATCCTCACTACCGATGCCCCACGAAGGTAGTGCTGCTTCAGGTCTATCTGAGGGGTGGTTGTGAAAGATTACTTGGCAACCGGAAGGGAGATCGACTTTTCTTTCATGGCCTCTAAGCAAGAAATATTCTTCCCCGATCTTTATATAAGCAACTTCATAAGGTAATAAAGCTAAGGTTTTTAATTCGTCAATAGTAAATGGCGTCGTGATTTTAGCCAATTTGCCGGGGGTTTCTTGATCGAACGCCTCGATAATTTGATCAAAATTTACTGATAGAGCCCAAGTATCTAGTATAAAAGTTCTTATTTCTTGTGGAGCAGCAGCGAGTCTTCCAAGTAGTAAATCGCGGGCTATTTGTCGAGCTCCTTTATCTTGGGTATCTATTAATTCGGTGCAAAATTTTAGAACTGTGTTGGGAAAGGCAGTTGAGGCGGATTCCTCAGTTTGAATGCTCCAATAATATGCACCACTTAGCTGCTTCATGTATTCTTCTTTAGAAGAAGCAAGTTCATATTCTTGCTTTAATCTGTCTGGGATTTTTTCCTCGGAGCCTAAAGTTATCCATCCCTTAAGTACTTCTAGTTGTTCAAGGGTTTTTTTGTAGTCAGCCTTTGTTGCAATTCTTAGACCTGCAACTATTTCTATGGTTGTTGTTGGGGCAGCGGCAAGTTGTTCTTCAACTTCTCTTTTAGCTTTCGCAATAGTCTTATGTCTATAAGGACTGGTTTCTTCGGGTAATTCCTCAGCTGGTTTTTTCCCAGTTCCCCTTCGCCAATCTGCATATCTCCGCATTCTTGTACTAGTTTTGATGGTTGGCCCGTTGCCTGTGACTATCCATTGAATTCTTCCAGGTTTTGTTATTGCACCCATATTTATTGTTCCTTTTTTCTTGCTTCCCTATCTGTTTATCGTTGTTCTCCCTGAAAAATTTCACTTTTTGTGCTAAAATATTTTATGGAGGTGTTTTTAATGGAAAACATAAGTTTTGCTGATTTTGGTAAAATGGATATTCGAGTCGGGGAAATTAAGTCGGCCGAAGATGTTGAAGGGGCGGATAGGTTGTATAAAGTAATGGTAGATATTGGTGGCGAGGAGCGGCAAATGGTGGCCGGGATTAAGCCTCATTATACAAAGGAAGAGCTTCCTGGTAAAAAGGTTTTGGTACTTATTAATTTGGAGCCCAAAACAATACGTGGGGTTGAAAGTCGGGGTATGGTTTTGTGTGCGCACACTGATGATCGAAGTAAATTGGTTTGCACTACAGTGGAAAAGGAGATTGCTACAGGGGCAAAGGTTTCCTAAGTTTTCAGTAATGACAAATGACCAATGTCAAATGTCAAATGATGGAATCGCCTGCGGCGATATTAATATAATAATTAATACATTCATTTGTCATTTTTAATTTGTCATTTGACATTAAGCGATAGGCTTCCGCTAAGGAGGAACTAATGAGCCGTTTAAAAGATCTGCATAAATTCGGTCAAAGCCCATGGTATGACAATATTGAGAGGGGCTTATTGCTTTCTGGTGGGCTCAAAAAGATGATTGATGAGGATGGGATTTCTGGGCTAACGTCGAACCCTAGTATCTTTGAGAAATCAATTAATGGCAGCCAGGCCTATGATGAGGACATCAAAAGGTTAGGCCAGGAAGGAAAGGATACCCAGGCCATTTATGATGAACTAACCAGTTCGGATATTTTAATGGCAGCTGATCTTTTGAAAAGCACCAACGATTTGTCAAAAATAGATGGTTTTGTAAGCATTGAGGTTTCTCCCCACCTGGCTCATGATAAAAATGGAACTATTGCCGAAGCAAAACACCTTTTTGAAAAACTGGGTCGAAAAAATCTTATGATTAAGGTTCCGGCAACTAAAGCGGGGATAGAAGCTATCCGTCAGCTTATTTTTGATGGCGTAAATATTAATGCTACGCTTATTTTTACGAAAGCGCATTATGAAGGCGTAGCCAAGGCTTATATTGCGGGTCTTGAAGAAAGGGTTAAGAAAGGATTACCGATTAATAATATCCATTCTGTGGCAAGCTTTTTTGTGAGTCGGATTGATTCGACAGTCGATAAAATGCTGGATGCGAAACAAATAAAAGATTTAAAGGGGAAAGCCGCAGTAGCGCAGACCAAGGTGGTTAATGAAATTTATCGAAAACTGTTCTATGGAAAGGAGTTTGCTAAACTAGCCGAAAAGGGAGCTAATATCCAGCGCCTATTATTTGGCAGCACCAGCACCAAAGATGCTGCTTATAGTGATGTTAAGTATGTGGAAGAGATCATAGGGGAGGGTACTGTTAATACACTGCCCCATGCAACGGTTGATGCTTTCCGAGATCATGGAAAAGCTAGCGCAACCTTGGATCAGGGATTAGATGAAGCTAAAGAGGCGCTACTAAAGCTTTCTTCGGTAGGGATTTCAATTGATGATGTTTGCCAAAAGTTGCAGGATGATGGGGTAGCAGCTTTTGTGAAAGCTTATGATAAATTAATCGCTTCGTTAGAATCTAAACGTAACTAGACTTGTGTCAGCCATCCGAAACCTCCAGAACGCGTAAGAATTTATTTTTTTCGCATGAACCATTACAACCCTTAGAGAGAGGGAGAATTTATTATTTTTTTGCAGCGAGGACTGTTTGAGCCCGAGCGACGAACAAAGTGAGGAGTGAAGGGCGAGTTCTTAGGTGCCTGGCACGTAAGAAAAATATCAAATTCCCTCACTTATCCAATAGACATCTATTGTAAGCCTTAAAATTAATTGCATCCCAGCTGAAATTAGAGTAAAATTGTATTATCATGGTCGAGGATAGAATCCCCCCACAAGATTTGATCGCAGAGCAATCTGTGATCGGTTCAATGCTTCTGGATAAGAACGCTATTATGCGTACTGTGGAATTGCTTCATCCCGACAGCTTTTATCGCGATGCCCACCGCTATATTTATGAATCAATCTTAGAGCTTTTCGATAAAGGCGAACCAATTGATCTTATAACTGTAACCGATGCTCTGCGAAAGTCGGGAAAACTGGATTCCGTTGGCGGGTCAGTTTATGTAGCCGATCTCTTAAATTCAGTTCCGACGGCTGCCAATGTAGAATATTATGCCAAGATTGTGGAAGAAAAGGCCGTGCTGCGCCGCCTGATTGAGGCTGGAACACAAATAGTTGCAAGTGCCTTTGCGCAAAACGAAAATGTCGATCAGATTCTGGACCAGGCTGAGAAAAGTGTTTTTAATATTGCCTTAAAAAGGGTCCGTGAAGGCTTTCATAAGATTGATTCCGTCATTAAAAGGGTCCTGGATAAAATTGACGCCCTCTATGATAAAAAAGAAGGAATTACAGGAATTACTACTGGCTTTGCTGATTTAGATCGTCTTACGGCTGGGTTCCAAAATGCCGATCTAATTATTATAGCTGCCCGTCCTGCAGTTGGTAAAACTGCCTTTGCCTTGAATATGGCCCAGAATGTTGCGATAAAGCACAAGATTCCAGTAGCTATTTTTTCGCTAGAAATGAGCAAAGATCAGTTGGCCCAAAGGATGCTCTGTTCGGAAGCAGAAGTTAATGCCCAGAAGCTTAAAACTGCCAGCCTTTCTGATACCGGTTGGAAAAAGTTAACCCGGGCCCTGGGAAGACTTTCTGAAGCTCCCATCTTTATTGATGATTCTGCCTCTATAACTTCAACCGAGGTTCGTGCCAAGACCCGGCGCCTCAAGATTGAGAGGGGCCTTGGATTAGTAATCGTTGATTATATGCAGCTGATGCGGGGAAGAAGCCGGGTGGAAAATCGCGTGCAGGAAATTTCCGAGATTGCCCGTTCATTAAAGACCTTGGCGCGTGAACTGGATGTCCCAGTTATTGCGCTCTCCCAGCTTTCACGAGCGGTTGAGCAAAGACCTGACCGTATTCCTCGTCTTTCAGATCTGCGTGAATCCGGAGAAATTGAACAAACTGCAGATGTGGTTCTCTTTATCCACCGGGAAGCTTATTATAATCCGCAGTCCGAGCGGGGCAATGTTGCCGAGATAATAATTGCCAAACAGAGAAATGGTCCGGTTGGGACAGTTGAACTTGTTTTTCGAAAAGAACTCGCAAAATTTAGTAGCAAAGAGAGTAGGTACGAGGAAGTTGCCTGATTTTATGAAAACTGGACCTTCAGTAATTTTTCATAAAATAATTCTACCTTTATTTGTCATTTTACTGTCTTCCCAAGCCATTGCCCAAGACCAAGACCTTGTCATCAATGCCGACGCGGTTTCCTACGATAAGGCTAACCATATTGTTTCTGCCCAAGGCTCGGTCGAAGTTAAATATAAAGATGTTATAGTTTATGGAAACGATATTATCTATGATACACAGAGCCAGGAAGTTCATGCCAAACAAGGCTTTGAGCTGGATTACAATGGCCTAAGTCTTGAAGGCGAGACGCTAGATTATAATGTTAAAGACAAGATGGGCGTAGCCGAGGATATCCATTTTAATTATGAGGGATTTTATTTTACGGGTAAGAAAATTGATTTGGCTACCGATAAACTTGAATTAAAGGAGGCCTCTTTTACAACTTGCGATCTCGTGAAACCGCATTACCATATCAGTGCCCGCGATGTTATATTTTACCCAAAATACGGATGGTTAGTAGGTTATTGGGGATATTTTTGGTTAAATGGCGTGCCGGTTGTGCCGATGCCCACTTATATTTATGATATGTATGCCAATCAGAAAAGCCGCAAAAATATTCCTCCCTTTCCCGATATTGGGTCAAATGATGATGATGGTATTTTCATCAATGAAAGATTAGCCTGGCATATTAGACGTGAGCTGTCCGGTTCTTATACCATCTCCTATGCAACGAAGAAAGGACTGGGCGGTGGAGCCGAGGCAGACTATATTATAGACGACGATAGTTTGGCCAATTTGCGCCTTTACTGGAATGGCAATGACGGTTTTTGGGGTGGAGCTACTAGTCGCCTCTTTTTTGGGGATGTGGTATCAGGCGGAAAAGAGGATGCCTTTTCTTTTATAGTTCTACCCAAATACCGCCGCTACGAATTAGAAACTACTTGTTCCTATCATGAAAGAATTAATTATCAGAGGGTAAGTTATTATCCCAATCTGGTTTTAAGGAGTAGGGATGGCCAGTTGTTTGGTAAGGAAGTCAAATATAATGCAGAGGTTATGGCCGGGATGGTTGCCGAACAGAGCAGTACTAGATTGGCTCGAGGGGGAACTAAGATAGATTTGCATGGAGATTTTCCCGAAACGCAAGTAGGAAAGATTATTCCAACCCTTGGTCTGGATGCGCGTTATTATTCAAATGGAGAAAAATGGATAAAAACCACCGGAGGGGTTAATTTAGCTAAGGATTTAGGCGATAAAGTTAAGCTGGGATTGGGCTATTTGCATTATTTTTCAAGTGAGGGTCAAAGCCCATTTAATTTTGAAATGTATCGCTTTGTGGCTGGGGATCGCTTCCTGACCGATTTGTTCTTTTTGTGGGGGGAAACTGGGGTTGGTATCCACACTTCATATTTTACAGATAATTGGTCTCCGGAAGATATTGATTACAGCTTGCATATTAGAATGCATTGTTATAGTTTAATTGTAACCTATCGCAGTCTGCGTGGCGAATTTTTGGTAGAATCTAATTTGCTTGCTTTGTAAGGAGAGATTAAATGTTTATTACCTTTGAGGGGCCGGAGGGGTGTGGAAAGTCGACTCATGCCAACCTCTTATCTGACTATCTTGAGAAAAAAGGCTTA
>JABMSE010000057.1 GCA_013204645.1 Candidatus Saganbacteria bacterium
CACTCCCCCCATCATCATTTGCCCACGCTCCAATCAAAACATCATCATACCCATCCCCATCTACATCCCCTGCGTTGGAAACCGAATAGCCGGCATAATTATAACTATTTTCCCCAATAAAAAAAGCATCTGCGCTACTTAGGTCTATGCTGCCATAAGCAGGGCCGTAGATTAGATATGTTTTCCCTGCCCTAGTGCCTCCATCACCATTATAGTGGGCAGCCATCAATAAATCATCATACCCATCCCCATCTACATCCCCTGCGTTGGAAACTGAATAGCCGGCATAGTCACCACTATTTTCCCCAACAAAAGAAGCATCCGCGATGCTTAGGTCTATGCTGCCATAAGCAGGACCGTAGATAAGATATGCCTTTCCTGCATAAGTGCCTCCATCATCATTTTTCCAGGCTCCAACCAGCAAATCATCATACCCATCCCCATCCACATCTCCTGCGCTGGAAACTGAATAGCCAGCATAATTATATTCTTCTTCTCCAATAAATGAAGCATGAGCAGTGTTTAAATCATAACTGCCCGAAAGTCCCATGCCTCCCAAATCTGTCCCATCACAATCTTGATCTATTCCGTCGCACTCAATTTCTGGTGCTCCTGGATATATTGTATTGCTCGCATCCTCGCAATCATCACATTCAGCATAATAGCCATCCCCATCTGCGTCAGCCTCAAATATGCCGTCACAATTATCATCTATGCCATTGCACCAGTCCTCGGTCATTCCTGGGTTAACATAATAATCAACATCATCACACTCTTCGCAAGCCATATATCCATCACCATCATCATCAACTTCGTCAGCAGGGATAACTCCATTGCAATTGTTGTCTACCTCATCGCAAAGCTCAGGTGCTCCTGGATAAGTATTAGGATCGGCATCATCACACTCCAGACAAGCGATATATCCATCTCCGTCATTATCGTATTCATCTGCTGGAATTACTCCATCACAGTTATTGTCAATTCCATCACAAAGCTCAGTAGCTCCAGGATAAGTATTGGGATCGGCATCGTCACACTCAAAACAAGCTAAATATCCATCCAAATCATTGTCAACTTCATCATCAGGAATTATGCCGTCGCAGTTATTGTCAATTTCGTCACACAGCTCTACGGCGCCTGGGTAGGTATTTGGATCCGCATCATCGCAATCATCACAAGCATACCCATCGCCATCTTCATCTGGGGTTAAATCGACCCCATTACAGTCCTGATCTATTCCATCACAGGAAATCTCTGCTGCACCAGGATAGATGGAATTATTATTGTCATCACAGTCATCACACACAGTGAAACCGTCCCCATCGTCGTCGGGGGTATAATCTGCTCCATCGCAGTCTTGATCTATGTCATCACAAGGGACCTCTGGGGCACCAGGATAAATCGAAGCATTGTTATCATCGCAATCCTGGGATTCTCCGTAACAAGTGCTATGGCCATCACCATCTTCATCAATACAAGCTGTTGTGTCGTTGTCATCATCATCAACAATCTCTGAGCTAGGGCAGCCCAAAAAGATCAGGGCAATTGCTATAAGCAATGCCAACGGGATTAGTCCTGGGCTGGCATTGGCTTCACGAGCACTTATGGGATCTAAAGAAGAAAGCACGTCTAAGGCCTTACGTCCAATCCCTTTTCTGGCCTTCGGGGCCCGTCTAGCATAGAGCCAATCATAGGCTTGGTCTACAGATCTCTCTATATCAGCAAGCCTTTGTTGCGGAAATCTTTCTTCTATCTCTGAAATAGCGGTGTCAATTTTTTCTTCTGCTCCGGGATCCAGTGGATACTCTGAATCTTGAGGAGTTGGCCCAGAACTGGCAAACCTATTGTAATACGAAACCGCCGTGGAACGTATTGAAGAAAGTCCGCTATTTATATCCATGTTTATCCCCTCCCTTTGCAAGCAGGTTAGATCGTGTTCAAGGCGTTAAAATCCATATACTTTGCAAATCGTAATAGGCTTGCCGAGGCTCCACAATATCAGGATCTGAACCATTATCGTAAATTCTCATAATCCCCCACCATTCCTCGTTTGAATGACCATCCGGTTGAGCTGAAGTTGCATAGCCACAGTGGGACTGCGCATAATTATCATAATCTGGACAACCAGGATCACTAGAATACTGTCCTTTCCACCACTCATCGCTGTATTCCATGATTGTTCCTCCGGAACAAACAGTTGAGGCTGCAATTTCATTCCAGAGAAGAACATCATAAGTTGCTTGCGTTGCTTCGTCTTCCTGCCCAGTTTGATCGTTGTAAGCATCAACTCCAAACTCTGCAAGCCAGAGAGGCTTTGTACTGGCAGCTTCATAATCCAGGAAAAGATCTGAAAGATACGGACTGGTTGCTCCCTGAATTTGGTAATAAGCGTTCACTCCCCACACATCCAAATCAGGAACTTGAGCATCATATGCAGCAATTTCAGCTATGCTTGAGCTTGGATTGATCAGGTCGCTGACAAGATTTACAGTGGTTACCGGATGATAATTTGCTCCTTCAGCAGCGTGAGCTGCCTGAGCACAATCATTTAAAAATGTGTACCAGGTAGCTTTACAGGAATTGTTATGATAAGTTACTTCATTTCCTAAGGCCCACATCAATATGGCAGGATGGTCCTTATGATTGTTAACCATATCTATAAAATCCTGCTCAATTTGACTTTGATACCCTGCGTCGCAAGATTGCCAGGGATCCACCCACAGCCCTGCTATTACATAAATCCCAGCAGCATGTAATTGGTCCAAAAAATCGGTGTGATCAGCATTAGGATCCCATCCCCAGAGTCTTATGGTATTGATTCCCAAATCCTGCAAAAGGGGGATATCTCTTTCATAAATCTCGTAATATGAAGGAGTAAAATAATCACCGTAAGGATATTGATCACCATTATCTCCAATCGGAACAGCATGGTATCCTGCGCCCTCAATTGTAAAAACTCCTCCATTTACAATAATATCTCTGCCAATTATTTCTACTTCTGTTTCATCCATCTCATCCACATCTCCATCACAATCATCATCTATCCCATTACCTACAATCTCCTGTGCCCCCGGATAAACATTTGGATCACTATCATCACAATCATCACAAACAGTATATCCGTCACCATCATCATCAGGCTCATCATCTGCTAACCCATCACAATCCTGATCTATACCGTCACAGTAAGTTTCTGGTGCTCCTGGATAAATTAAAACGTCATTATCATCGCATTCTTCGCAAGCAAGATATCCGTCAGCGTCACTATCTGCCTCGTCGGCAGGCACTACTCCATTGCAATTATTGTCGAGCCCATCGCAAAGCTCGGGTGCTCCGGAATAAACGCTAGCATTGCCATCATCGCAGTCCACACAAGCCAGGTGTCCGTCACCATCACTGTCTACCTCATCAGCCGGTACAACTCCATTACAATTATTGTCTAACCCATCGCAAAGCTCGGGTGCTCCTGGATAAACTAAGGCGTCATTATCATCGCAGTCTTCTTCAACACAAGATTCATCACCATCTTCGTCAATACAAGCGGTGGTGTCATCGTCATCGCCAACAGTTGTATCATTGTCATCATCGTCACCAACTGTTGTGTCATTGTCATCGTCATCGCCAACAGTTGTGTCATTGTCATCATCATCACCAACTGTTGTATCATTGTCATCGTCATCACCAACCGTAGTATCATCGTCGTCACCAACAGTTGTATTATCATCGTCGTCACTAACTGTTGTATTATCATCGTCGTCACTAACTGTTGTATTATCATCGTCGTCACTAACCGTCGTGTCATCATCGACAATCTCTGAGCTAGGGCAGCCCAACATCGGGCTGGAAAACATAAACTTATAAATCCCCTGAAGAGATCGATCAATTGACGCTATTCTCATGTTTTGTTCCCCCTTCAAAAACCAAAAAAACCCGATGGATTACCCATCGGGTTTCAAGAGCCTCATTCTCTATATCTTATCGACACCCTTTCTGAAAAATTTCACACTATTTGGGGATTGGGGGAAAAAATATTTAGGGGCATCTCTGCATTGGTGACTGGCACGGGTGCCAGTCACCAATACGGGGGACTGTCCCCTTTTGCCCGTTTAGTGCTAAAATAGCGGTATGCATGGCGTAAAACAGCTTATTCTCCGACCTCTATTAGACTATATTTGTATATTTGCATTAATCTCAAGTATTTTTTGTTCACCTTCTTTTGCAGCAAGAGTCCTACCCTACCCAGTTATTTTTGTTCACGGGATTGGGGATTCATCTGTGGCTTGGAAGGTAACTGGTCCAAAATTAAGTGAGTATTATGAGAAATATTATAAAAGCGATACCCACCCATATTTCCGTGCGGGATCGGGAATAGGCAAAAACAGAGACGACAAAGATTTTTCTGACAATCCAAGAAACTCATGTGTTTACGTAACTTTTAAAGATTATTATGCTTCACCTGCCAGTCAGGTGTCTGAACTTTCAAAAGTTATTGAAGATACTATTGAGGAAGTGTGGGATAATTTTCCAGACGATGTGAGCTCTAAAGAAGATATAAAGGTTATTTTAGTATCACACTCAATAGGCGGCCTTGTTTGTAGAAAATATATAACTGAACACCCTGACGATCACCAAGTGTACATGCTGACAACAATCGATGCCCTTAACACCGGGACACCAGCACTGCAACTGCGATGGGCGCCCTATGCACTAGACGGGATTGGAATAGTTGGAGCAGTAGCCTTTTCAAACCCCTGGTTTCTTGGTTTCACAGCTATTGGAGTGACTGCGGACCTGCTCCTTCATCGAGGGGGGATTCGTCTTTTAAGTCCGGCCGCCGCTAGCCTGCGGCCTAACTCTCAGTTCTTAAAAGAATTAAATACACTTCCTCTGCCTACAAATATAAAATACAGAGCGATTATCTCAAACTCTACCGCTCCTCTTGCCAAGTTAAGCAATGCTACCCTGGGCTTTAAAAAGGGAGGAGATGGAGCTGTTCCTATCGAAAGTCAAAGCCTAAAATACGCTGGCATCCCTAATTTTTTGAGTTTAGATTATGAGGAATATACCATTGACAGCCCGCACTTTGAGGCTCCCAGCAAGGCGGCACCCGTGGTCACTAAGATAGTAGCAGGATGCGACGATATTTAGAAATTCTTGCTGGTTAATTCATAGGTGGACACAGTCGTGGCAACCCCTACTACAACACCATTTTCAACACTTACTTGGTTTGAGCCAGATTGAAACTTAACTATTCCTACATTTTGCGCCAGCCACATTAGGCCACCACCAGTAGAACTAAGTTTATAACAATTGCTGTAGGTTCCGGCAGGGACAGTAACATCTTCTATGTCTTCGACCAAAACTTCAGAGGTGCCAGAATATACCCAACTGTTCCCTATCTCAAGAGGAAAAACAAGATAAGTAGCTTCAGGCCCTTGATTTCCATAAGATCCATAGTAATAAACGGCTGAATCGGTTACCCGATAATAGTATTCCCCAGTCACAGTTTGGGTATGGGAATAGCTTAGATCAAGAGCTTCAACGGTTATTGTGCTCTCGCCCTTTAATATTTGCACAGTTAGGGGATCAAGAACAGCAGTACCATCAAAAGTCTGCTGCGCTACAGCAGATGTCTCAGTTATCATCAGGGGAGGATAGGCATCACCTGATTGAGTCGAAGAAAAGGTACCAACATATGACCAACTATAGCCGTCGGTGTTTGGAAAATATTCCCTTCCACCACCACCATCGATTCCTTGACTTTGTTGAAGCTGGGAACAACCTATAATCGCAACAGAGAAAACAAATATGCTAGCAAGTAAAATTAAACCGGCTGATTTTTTAAGCATTGAGATACCCTCCTTAATCAAGTTGCATGCTCTAGATCAAAATCTCAAAATCTCTTAGCATAACCTAAGCTAACATAAATTCCAGAACTATCTATTAATAAATCTTGATACCCAAGAAAATTGCCAGATTGATCCGTTTGAAGCATATAATCCTTTTGTCTAGACTTAAACACTTTATAACCCACTTCCATCAAAAAAGAATTAAAATCTATTCCAGTAGAAACCTGATAACCAAGTTCACCAACTAATGATGACAAAGAAAAATTGTTTTTAATCTCCCAAAAGGTATAATTTGCCCCTCCTGTTATAAAAAGAGACAGTTTTTTATTTAAATCGAAATTATACTTTGCATTTAGCAAAACTGCGGAAATCCCAAAGGTTTCTGCAAATAATTCGGGACTTGCTTCACTATATTTTTCATACGAGAGATTAAGTGCAAGATTTTTTGAAACATCAAAACCTAAACCTATGCCAAGACCATTTCCTGAAGGGGAGGATCCATTTCCCACTAATGATCCAAGCGAATAACTCCAGCTAGCACTATGTCTGGTGTAATATAAATCTAGATCTAAGGCAGTACAATACTGATTTGAAGTTATTACCAATATAGCTAACAATAAAATGTATTTTTTCATAATGCCCTTCCTACGAGGCGCATCAATTGTTCTTCACCATAATCATAGCACGATTCTTCCACAATATTATCGACGCATTTTGGGGAAAATTTCACATTTTAGAGATAGAGGGTGGTGCCGATACCAACCTGGTTACCAAATAAGCTCGAAGTTCCCCTCATTAAAGAAATAGATTGGGAACTGTACTCAACAAAGAGTTTGCCATTTTCAGACCAGTTTATGGTAGTGCCCAGAGTTAACTCATTAATTAAGTTCACTCCCAATAATGTTGAGGATTTGAATCCTAAATATGGCTCAAGCATCCTAATCTGTTTACTAAGAACAACTCCAATCCCAATGAGGGGGAAAAACATTGATCTCTGATCTGTGCCAGAGCTTACAGTATGAAAAAAAGCTTTTGTTTCACCAAAGCCTGCCAGAGAAAACCGATCTCCCTCACTTTCCCGCAAAAAGCTATATTTTAATCCCAGGGAAACGGGGGTTGAATGAAAGACAGTGCTGGTATTGTTACCAAGGTAGCTCCCTGTTCCCACACTTAGATCCAGCTCTAAATGGCTAGTTATGCCATATTCTATGCCAATGCCATAAAAATTAATACTTTGGGTAGTTAATCCAGCAACACCTAATTCTTGAATTCCACCAATTTTAACTGCCAAATTACGCAATCCCACCGCTTGCCCGGTTGTCATAATTTCTGCGCAAGCAGGCGATGCCAACATTGAAACTGATAACAATAACATCAATAATCTTTTCATATTTACCCTCCATAATTATAGCACGATTCTTCCACAATATTATCGACGCATTTTGCCCAAAATTTCACATTATTTGGGGATTGGAGAAAAAATATTTAGGGGTATCTATGCACCGGTGACTGGCACGGGTGCCACAGCAAATAAAAGGCTCTAACTTAAGAAGCGCCAGGCCCAGACTGACAGCTGCCACCGCTAGTACTAGCCCCACTACCAGTCCAACAAATACACTCAATTGCGTCCGTGCCAGACCAACAATGGAAGCCGGGACTGCCTCCATTAGCACAATTGCCCACAACATCACTTCCACCAAGACAACCAGTAGTAGCAGATCCACCAACACATCCTTCATTAGCCCCACTAGCTCCACTACCAGTAGGATTACAAACCCCCACAGCGCTTTTTGGGTCAACAAGATCTATAACTCCAGGCATTTCATATTTCAATTTCACTTGCTCTTGCATATCTTAAATCCTTCTTTTTAAAAAAACAACTATTCACCTTTCCGGAAGAATACAACAAAAATCACATTATCAAATATGCAAAATAAAATCAAGGCAACGAATCTCGGCAGCATAGCGAGCGAGAAACATTAGTGCTAAAATAGCAGTATGTTTTCGCTAAAGCGTCTAATCCTGGTAGTAATAGTCTCGGTTTTTATCATTATCCCCTCTTTTGCTTCGCAAATAATCCCCTTAAACGGAAGGGATTATTTTACAAAAACACTGGAAGAGATAAACCAAGCCCAGGAATCCATCTATATAGTAATGTACTTGATAGACATCGATGAAAAGGACCTCAACGGCCCGGTCCGGGGGCTGATTTCGGCTCTAAACGATGCAAGTATTAGAAATGTAGAAGTTACGGTGATTCTTGAAGAAAATAAAAAGAACAAAGAAGCCTCTCTACTTCTGACATCAGCCAAGGTGCAGTTTGGGGTGCCAGGGCAGTTTATCCATAGCAAAGTGGTAATAATTGATGAAACCGATTCTATTTTGGGCAGCCATAACTGGACCAAGGCTGCGCTTTGCGGAAACATTGAAACCTCGGTCCTAATAAAAGACCCGGCCTTTTCTAAAAAGCTTCTTTCTAAATTTTCGGGTATCCGCAAAAGCGAAGCCCCCAACGTTGCCATAAAAGGGGTAAAACTTCCCTACTCTTTCTTTACCGGCAAAAAAAGTGTGGGCTCTAAACTTTACTCCAATCACGCTGAACTTCCTTTTGACCTTTACCTGCTTTTGCTCCGGAAGCGGACAGAAAATCCCCAAAAGAAACTTAAAGCTAACTACCAAGAACTGCGGGAAAGCCTGGGAGTAAGCCAGGAGCATTTGCGGCATTTGCTTAAACGGCTAGAAAGCCAAGATAGCTTAATCAAATATGACGTTAAAAAAAGGCAGGTTGAGCTGACTTATACTGAGCCACAAGAGAATTTTATCCAGATCCCATTTACCTACTGGGATTACGGTTTTTCCAAAGACTTGCCCTTTAAGGCAAAATATTTTTATTTAATAAACTTACGCGAGAGAAACTTGAGCAAAATTTTTCCCTGGTGGACGAAAAATATAAAAAAGCTTACCAAAACCTATGGCATCAGCAAGCATTCACTGACGGACGCAAGCATGGAATTGCAACGCCAGGATATTATTGAAATTTATCGCACTGCACCTGAAACAGTCGAATTTTCAGGTTTTCGCAAACCAAATCGTTACCTGGTAAAAGAGCTGCGATCGGAAGAAGAAATTAAAAAGGATCTGGCTGCTCTTGAGAAACGCTTTGGTGAAAAAATGGTAGTGCAGGCTTGTTTTTTAGCCTCGGAGCTAAATGAACCAAAAGACACACCGGTTATTTCAACCTTCTGCAGGCTGATCAAAGAATACGGCTATGAAAAAGTGGCAGAAGCCAACGCAGAAACCGCAAAGCTAGCACCCTTTAATGCCAAAAGGCATTTGGGGTATACGATTACGATTTTGGGGAAAGCAAGAAATTAGATTTTCTCTTGACACGCCATGTTAGTATGATAAACTGCGTGCAGAAACACTAAGGAACCGAAAAAAGGAGTACCATTATGGAATATAAAATACCTCAATTAATACTTCTAGATAAAGACCCAACCTTTGGTGGCTGCTATAGCGGAAATGGTGCGAGTTCCAATGGATGTGCTGCTGGGCCAGATGCCAGCGACGGCGATTGGTGCGCTATAGGAACCAGTCCAGGAGCTAGCTGTGGTGACGGTGGTACAACTACTAATTGTTATGTGGGTAACACTCCATCCGTCGAGACCGGAACAAGATGCAATACAGGCTCGGGTCCGGGCTAAAGCACAGTTTTCGTGTACCATGGAATATAGAAAACCCCAATTATTTGCGGTATCCGCTGCTGGTGTAACCACTGGAATATGTATGAACGGAGATGAAGGTAAGAATTCTCCAGCCTGCACCAATGGAGCAGCAGCTAGTGGTGGTGGGTGTTGTGAGGGTCAAGCTGTCTCAAGTACCTACTAATCATGCTATAATAGCCCAACTTTATGTGGGGTCCCATTGCTACTATTATAATCTTTCTGGTTGCGCTATCTAGCTTGAAAAGCCATGCCCTTATTTTAAACACCTTCTACGAATCCGGCGAGCGGAATACCATCTCCCAATTTGATGAGGCTGATCTGGATTATACCTACGAGAAATACAGCCTAAAACTCAATGAGGCTCTCCAAAAACAAAATATCAAAAAAGATCATGGACGCATTACCTATTCTTTTGGCTACAACCAAGAAAGCCGAAATTACCAAGCCGGCAGCACTGATTTAAATAACACCTATCATGAAGTTAAAAATAAGTTGGAGTATCAAAAAGAAGAAGGCCCAGAAAAAAGACAAGCTGCCTTAATTTTTGATTATAAAACCAAAGATTTTCGGGAAACTAACACCGATAACTACAATCGAATTATAGCCGGGATAAGAGCAGCTTATAGAAATAGCGAATCACATCTGGTGCGAGTGGCGGCTGGTTACAAAAATTACCGCTTTATAAACAACCCCTCACAAGATGAAGATGTTTTTGACGGCAAAATCGAAGTGGAAAGATATTTTGGGGATTTATCCCTGGACGCAGCGTATAAGGCAGCTCATTCAACCGACAACACCTTTGGCACCCAAAGTTCCGGTAAATTAGGAGTAAGGTATAAACGGTGGTATTTAAATTATCTGGACGGCTTTCGGGATAGCCGAGGTGAAGAAGGCGATTTTGACGACGATTATCGCTATTCCGAACTAAACCTTGGCACCAAACAACCGCTGGGCGAAAAAATAGCTGTCGCTCTCAAATACACAAACATACAAAAACAATATCTAACTGGGGGCTACAATAATTCTGGCTATGAGGTTTCCAAAAGCTTTTGGTATTACGCAACCAAGTACTTTTACGGCAAACTTGACCTTTCGTATCGAGAAAAAATCTATGCCAGTGTAACTTCCCTTACCTATTATAGGAACGCTATCCAATTATCCCTGCGCTATCGCGTAAGAACCCATCTAAGGCTGGGACTTATTACAAAGAGCACTACCTATCGGTTTCCCTGCGCAAGTTCAAACAATAGGACTGACAAAAGTATCGAGGCGCTTTTTGCAAAACAACTAAGTAAAATGCTAAGTTTAGAATTGAAGTATCGCTATCAGATAAGAGACTACGTTTCTTCCGCAGATGTCCTACGACCCCTGTTCAGAATCGGCTTGCACGCTCGATTCCGCTAATGGAACCCGTTTAATAAATGGCAAGACAGTAGCCCTCCAAGTTTCTTCCAGCATCCTATCTGCAGCGCTTTGTAAAGGCTCACTGCTAAAACTATGTTTGGAAGTTGACGTCACGCTAAACATCCCGTGTGCTGCATCAAAATCCGGTTGAACTGGATCAGCCTGGAATTCAGCTAGCCTATGGCGCGTCATCCTTATATCTGCTCGCGTTTCTCCTAAACAGTCAATGGTAGGTTGATCCATTCTAACCTTTAAATCAGCTGCATTCACAAATTCTACTCTTAGACGAAAGGAAACGTCGCTGTCATCGAAGGAAACCCCAAATAACGAATGCATCCGGCCTTCCGCTTGATCAATGCTTCTTGCCCCTAACATAAAACTTAAACCAGTCTTCATATTACCACCAGATTTTGCCAAGAGAATGGGATGGGAGAAAGCGGCCATGCTAGGCAGATAACGCTCTCCAAATCGCAATAATGGGTGATCTTCTGCTAATTCAGATCCCCCGTAAATACCTATATTCTGATCTATGGGAGTAAATCCAAAAGCATACTTCCCATCCACTAGGAGAAAATTATGCTGCAACCCCCGGCCAAGGTCAAAAGGATAATATACACTGCAGTGCGTTACTGTTTCAGCTCTAAAATCATCACTAATCATGGCTAAGGCATACGCACAAAACTCAGTAGCAATATAACAATCAAAAAAATCAGCCCCAGGCCTTGGGGGAGCAACCCACAATGTAGACCCACCATCATTAATTAGCGGGGCCTTAGCAAAAGGCTGGGCGAAACCAAATTTATCCAAAGGAAACCTCTTTTGGAATTCCCCTATCTTGGCTTGTAAAAATGCGAACCTAGCACTTGAGCCAATCCTTGTCATACCTATATATCTCCATCTAATCCCCGAAATTTCACCAATTTACAAAAAAGGGGACAGGTTACCATTAAATTAAATAGTAAGCTGTCCCCATTTAATTTTTTGTGCGATTTTTGTTGGTTTTATGTGAAATCCGGGCCAAAAAGTGGCGATAATATATATAGAGACAACCATGTCCGGTATATATCACTATTATCATATAAGAAGAAACGTCACTCAAACGCCAGCGGCGCTTGAAAAGTTTGCCATGACAGCAGGACTTGCTAAGCATGGCTGGCAGCCTCATCAGCTTCAACATCTAAGTCGGGTTTTTACGCAAATCCTAAGAAATCTTGCCCAGCTTACCGGAGGGAGAATGCAATATGAAATCCGGCCGCTTCATAAAACTCCCCCAAAGATGAAATCTATGACAGGACTTAACCGAGAAGCCGAAACAGTTGTTGTGTGCTTGGACCGAAGCCCGGAAAAAGTTTGTGCAACTGCCCCACTTCAAGTAGCTTTAATTCTTGCTTCCGAAATGATTTCCCAAAATCAAGTGTCTAGATCTAGGGATCCAAAGGTTGATGCAGAATTTATAAGACTCATTCCACACTTTTATTTAAGAGTAAGAGGGTTGATGCTAAATGGAGGCGCAACCAGAGCCGCTCTTCTTCAAACTATTAATCAACGCTCTAGAGCGCTTTTACAATATAAGTTAATTGCGGAACTTCTCTCCCCTAACCCCATCCCCCAAGACCCCCTTATAAATCCCATGAGAACTAACATCGACAGGATTTGCCAAGAAGCACACGTAAGTGCAGAAAATGGGAAAGAACTTTCAGCCTGGAGCATTATCTCGGCCCTGGCCATGTATTCGGTAGCTGAACAAAAACTCTTTAAAGCGAACGCTGAACGTACTATGCTTTTCGTGCCAGATTCAAGAAAACCCGAACTAGCAGATGAATGTCGCCGTACTCTGACAAATGGCTTAGCCACACCTTTGGCAGCCCTTGATTTTGCCCAACTAAGGCTTGATTCACAATGGGGTGACAAGACGAGAGAGCTTGATCCAGCTATAAATAGACAACAAATGCGCGGCGCAACATTAGGCTTTGAACACCAATTTAAAATATTTTCAGAATGGCTAGGTTATTATTATGATCATATGGAGTTGGCAAGTTAAAAAATGAGTACAGCAATAGGAGTTAGCCTGCGACAAGGTCCCCTCCCCCAAGGATCAACCGTCCAAAGGTTGCTTTCGCCCGGGAACTTGCAACAAGTCGGGTGGAATTACACCGCACTTTTTTCTCTGATGCGAACCTTACAGGGAATAATTAATACACTTTCCTATATGACCAAAGGACGGCAAAAAGCAACCATTCACTTGAGCCATGAAAAAGGGCCAGAAGAAGGGAGATTTCTCAAGGTGGACAGAGAAACCCTTGAAATAACGGTTTGCCTCGGGGATGGCCTGAATGAAGTATCTAACTGGGCTCCTTTAAGGTTAGCTCAAGCCTTAGCTGCAATCGTGGTTGATGTTAATACCATGAGCAGGAACTGTTTTCCTCTCCGCTCGGAAATAGCCAACGGACTGGAAGCAAAACTTGAGAGAGGCTTAGTTGCAAGCCAATTATTTTTAACTGGCAAAAGAAAAATTTTAATTCCGGATCCACTAGCCTTTGCTGGTGCCTATGAAAGGGCAATTCAGGACGCAAGTTATACCCTGCGCCACTATAAATTAGTTGTAGCCCTACTTCCATCTCCCACCCCAAATCAACTAATTGAAATGGATGCTTATCACACCTTATTGACTTTAGATGAGAGTGTAAAAGGAGTAGAAATAGAAGAAATAAGAACCAATACTTTTGAGGCAGTGGCAACCTTAGCCGTTTATGCAGTAATTGCCAAAAGCATCCATTCTCCCACCTTAGAATCTCATTGCCTTGGCCTTTTATCTGCAAATTTTGGCATAGAACTTGCCCGGCTAGAATTCCTGCAGCTTGACTTAGCAGCAGACACTTTGGTGAAAAGATTCCCCTATTGTAGCGCTGTTCAAATAGAACTGGCCAAAAAAGGCTTCAAACACCTTTTCGCTATATTTGTTGATGTTTTTAGTTTGTATTATGAAAATGTCGAGTGGGGAAACTAGCGGTATTGATCGTGCAGACGATCCTCTAATTCCATCTCCTTCAACTTCCGGCTGCGACGGATAAAATAGACAATTACCGCCGCCAGCAAAACCGCCACTAAAAGTATTTGAAAAACAGATGACATATATCTCACAGTATTATACACCCCTTTTCTTTTGATTTCTGGCCTAAAAGAAATTTCAAGGAATCTTTAGAAAAACTGAAACTTCGTCCGGAAGGTCTCGATAACAATTGTGGAGGAGTGATGCAACTAACATGAGTATTTCAGGAATACTAAATTCAATCCCCTTAAGTAGAAGGATCAAAGCTATAACGCATTATAGTAAGTTTGCCTATGCCGCAATGGATTTTTTGAAAAGATCCGGCAGAACAATCACAATATCCCCTTCCCCACGCTCTAACGGTCATACGCTTAGATTAGTATTCAAAAGCGGTGGCGAAATTGCAAGAGCTGAAACCTTACGTGAAGGGGATGCCTTCGCAGGAAAAATATTTACTGCAAACGTCGATCGCATAGTATTAAACTCCGGAGCACAGAGAAGAGAAATCTTAGATCTTATTAATTATCTATGCATGCCATCACCTTTAAGAGAAAGACTAGATAAACCGGAAAGCCCCCATATCACGATTCATTATCGGGACGCATCAGGAGAAAAAGGAGTTTTAAGTCTTCCAACCGCAGCATCAAGAAAGACTGCAAGCGCAGCACCAGCAATCAGACCACCAGTAGTACCACCACCTCCTGCAAAAGAACCACCGGAAATTCCGGCAGCTTCTGAAGCAACGATGCCATCAAGCGTGTCAGGGCTCCGAACTAGAGGCAAACAACTTTCTCGCAGCTTATTCCAGGCAACTTTAGACGCTCAGCTAAGAAGAGAAATAGAGGCATGGCTTGAAGCAGTAGACGAAGCAATAAAGAATTATCTGCTAGAAGTCCAACGGGGATGGACACAAGAACTGGTTGCTCTCCATGATCCGGTTGGTAAGCTTCAACAACAAGCAATCAAAATCCGAAAACGCATGGGAATAACTGATCCAAAAGTAATTGTACTATCCAGAAATTGGGGTGATGTGAGAAGATTGCCTCGTCACAGGAAAAAAATGAGAACCGGCCCTATTCCGCAGCCAACTAACAATCGATTTTCAGAGCTGCCTTTGGACGGCATAAATACCAGAATCATAAGATTAGGCCGGATTTTAACTAACTATGGGTATTGGAAGTTAACATCTCCGCAACAAGATGAAATAGAAAAACTGGAAGAATGGCTTGCTTATCTTCTGCAACCAGGCAAACTAGTAGAAGAATATGGCGAAGAGGGAGAGATGTACAGGGCCGCTTTCGAACGTTTTCATAAGCGCACGTGATCCTGGATCATTCTAAAACAAACTAACCTGCCGTTGGTCACCCTTTTTGACTTTTTTAGCCCCTACTCTTTTACCTTCTGCTTTTTTTCTCACGCCTTTTCCCAGGTCATTCTCCACCATCTCAAGCTTTGAATAAACTTCCTTGGCCCGGCTAACAACTTCTTTGGGCAGTCCAGCTAATTTAGCAACCTGGATACCATAGGATCGATCCGCTGTTCCAGAAACAATCCTATGCAGAAAAGTAATGTGATCCCCTTCTTCTTTAATTAGCACATTTAAATTTTTCATGCCCAGATGTTTATCCGCCAGCTGGGTTATTTCATGGTAATGGGTTGCAAATAAAGTTTTGGCCTTAATTTTTTTGTGAATATATTCCGCTACAGCTGCAGCAATTGACATGCCATCAAATGTAGCCGTACCGCGCCCTATTTCATCTAAGATTATTAAACTCTTTTCGGTGGCGTTGTGTAAAATGTTTGCCGTTTCGGTCATCTCCAGCATAAAAGTAGATTGGCCAGAAAAAATATCATCCATAGCACCGATGCGAGTGAAGATACGATCAACCAAACAAAGCTTCGCCTCCTTAGCTGGAACAAAAGAACCGATCTGGGCCATAAGACAGCAAAGCGCAACTTGCCGCATATAGGTTGATTTACCCGCCATATTGGGCCCGGTGATCAATAAAAAGCGGCTGCCCTTATCGTCCATCTCAATATTATTGGGAACAAAGCGATATTCCCCCAAGGTTTTCTCAACCACCGGATGCCGAGATTCGGAGATCCGGATATCAGGTGATCCGGTTATCCCGGGACGACAATATCTATTCTCCACAGCCACCTCAGCCAAAGACAAAAGAACATCAATTTGTGCCAAAACCCGGGCCAGGCTCTGCAGTTCAACCGTGTGTTTAGCAACTTTTGAGCGAACGTCACAAAAAACCTTATACTCCATTTCCTTCAGGCGCTCATCAGCATTAAGAATTAAAGATTCTTTATCTTTAAGCTCTGGGGTGATGAAACGCTCACAATTTACCAGGGTTTGCTTGCGGATATAATTATCTGGCACTTGAGGAAGGTTGGCTTTCGTCACCTCAATGTAGTAGCCAAAAACTCGCGTAAAACCAACTTTCAAGGATTTGATGCCGGTTCGTCTTCGCTCTTCATTTTCCAATTTAGCGATCCAGTCTTTGCCTTCCCGTGCAGCTTTTTTGATCTCATCAAGTGAAGCATCATATCCTTCTTTAATTAAACCACCATCTTTTAGTACAAAAGGCGGCTCATTAATAATTGCAGAGTTGATCAAGCCTAAAACGTCAGCAAAATCGGATGTCTCCCCAATTTCTTTCAATAAGCGACATTGAGCTTTAGACCCTGCGACTTTTATTTTCGGTAGAAGCCTAAGCGACTCCTTCAAAGCTATCAAATCCCGCGCATTCGCTTTTGCGGAAGCAATGCGGGCCACTGCCCTTTCAATATCGGAAACATCTTTTATGATTGGTCCAAGTTCGGCCCGCAGCAAGGCATTCCCAAAAAATTCGGCAACAGCGTCTAATCTTTGATTGATTTTCTCATGATCTAGCAGAGGCTGCAGCACCCATTGCCGAAGCAGGCGGCTTCCCATCGAAGTCTTGGTTTTATCCAAAACCCAAAGCAGACTTCCCGCAAAAGATTTATCACGGATGGTTTCGACAAGCTCCAGATTTCTTCGCGTAGCCGCATCAATAAACATAAAATCGGATGTGTGGTAGGGTTTAATTTGATTAATATGATCAAGGCTTGTTTTCTGGGTATCCTTTAAATAATCCAAAATGGCAACGCAAGCACCCCAGGCAGCTTTCATAGATCCTATGCCAAAAGAATCAAGGGAGGTAACGCCAAAAAAACTTTTTAGGCGCTCCTCAGCGGTCTCTTTGTCATAGGTGTCCTTAAAAGTGGTCAAGACTTTGGTACCAGAAAAGGAGGGGCCATCTTCCCCCAGCATATCCGAGACCAAAACTTCAGCTGGATTAATACGATTTATCTCGTCTAATAATTTTCCCTGGTCAGTAAGCTCGGTTATCTTGAATTCGCCGGTTGAGGCATCAACATAGGCCAGGCCATATTTATTTTTTTCTTGAGTTATAGCCAAGAGATAATTGTTGGTCTTGTCGGACAAAAGATTTGATTCAATAACCGTTCCCGGGGTTACAATGCGGATAACTTCGCGTTTTACGATCCCCTTGGCAACCTTGGGATCCTCAACCTGCTCACAGATAGCTACTTTATAGCCTCTACCAATTAGTTTAGCCACATAATTTTCGGCCGCATGATAAGGAATGCCACACATGGGCATGCGTTTTTCATGATGACCCCGGCCGGTTAAAACCAGATCCAGCTCGCGTGAGGCAACCTCGGCATCCTGATAAAACATTTCATAAAAGTCGCCCAAGCGAAAAAAGAGGATAGCATCTTGATGCTTTTCCTTGATGGAAAGATACTGTTTTACCATGGGGGTCTGGTCAGGCATGGTTATTTTCTAATCCGAACCGCTAGTTTTGACTCAAGTGCCTTACTTATTTCCTCATGCTTGGCATTGACTTCCGCGTCGGTTAGGGTTCGCTCGGGGTTTTGAAAAATAATGCGATAAGCTAAGCTATCTTTATATTTATCAAAAAGAAAGGCGCTGGAAACGATATCGCCTCCGGCTTGTCTTATGGCTGATGTAATATCCTGATTTGAAACCCCTTTGGGAACAAACATAGCAATGTCTCGAGCAACTGATGGAAACTTTGGCAGTGGCTTATATTTTTTAGTCGCTTGCGCACGTTTAAAAAGCTCATCTAAATCGATCTCAAAGAAACAAACCTTTTTCTCTAAATCATAATTTCTTTGGATGTCTGGATGAAGTTCTCCTACCATTCCTAGGCCCTCAATTTGCGCTCCCCGCCCTGGCTGCAAAAGATTAATCCCCTTATCTGCTTCAAGATACTTAAAATCTTTTATGCCCAAAGCAGATAACAAATTATCCAAGATACCTTTTAGATAAAAATAATCAACTTGCCCTTTATCTATAGCACTCATAAAGGGAGATCCGGTCGCGGCTGCACACAGCACCCATTTCTCAATGGGCAGTTTTTCGGCAGATGGCATATAAATTTTGCCAATTTCAAAAACAAAGACATTTTCCATCTGGCGGTTTAGGTTGTATTGGATTACATTTAACAAACCCGGCAAGAGATTGGTGCGCATCAAGCTTTCTTCTGGATTCATCGGGTTATCAACGCGCACAGCTCCCTCAATATCTAAACCGCATTTTTCAAAATCTTTGGGGCCGAGCATGCTGTAGGTTTGAACATCAAATAAACCACAGCCAACCATGATGTGAGCAACCTTATTTCGAAAGGCATCCATTTTTTCGGCTTTTTTACCGGGAAAAGCCGAGCTTGGCATCGTAGGCACAATATTGCCATAGCCATAAATCCGGGCAATTTCTTCGATTAAATCTATTTCGCGGGTAATGTCGGCGGCACGAAACAGGGGGATTTCCACTCGGGTTCCAGTTACGCCAAATCCTAAGTATTTTAGAATATTCAGTATCTCTGATTTTGAAATATCCGTACCCAGGATCTCATTGACCTTTTCTATACGCAGGGCAATAGTTTTGGGTTTTCGATCCTTTTCCTTAACATCAATTTTTCCGGACAAAACATATCCATGACCAAGTTCAGCAATCATGGCTGCGCCACGATCCAAGGCCTCCTCTACGGCTTCCCAATCAACCCCATGCTCAAAGCGAATGGATGATTCTGAACGAAGCTTTAGGTGTTTTGATGTTTTGTGTACTGAAACTGGATCAAAAAATGCAGATTCTAAAACAACCATCCTGGTGTTATTCCTTACTTCAGAGTTTGCCGCCCCCATAACCCCAGCCACCGCAATTGCCTTTTCGGTGTCGGCAATAACCAGCATATTCGCATCAAGCTCGTATTCGTTGCCATCCAAGGCAATAATCTTTTCTTCGGGGTTGGCATGGCGCACACTAATCATACTACCCTGAACAAGTGCCGCATCAAAAGCATGCATCGGTTGTCCTAATTCGTGCATCAAATAATTTGTAACATCAACGATATTATTGATGGAGCGAATCCCCGCCCTATCTAGTCTTTTTTTGAGCCACTCGGGCGATTCCCCCACCCTCACATTTTCAATAACCCGGGCCATGTAACGAGGGCAAAGCTTTCGATCACGCACCTCAACCTTGAGAGCTTTGCTGGCTCTTTTGGATGATTCTTTTACCAGGAATTTCGAGCTTTTAATTTTAGTTCGGGTCAAGGCGGCAATTTCGCGTGCTATTCCGCGCACACTTAAACAATCAGAACGGTTAGGAATGATGTCAATCTCTAAGATATTGCCAGGCTCAACCACCGTTTCCAAGCCACTCATAGTGAGCATCTTGGACACCTGATCGGGCCCAAGTCGAAAACCAACTAAATCTTTTAACCAACTAATCGGGACTTTCATTAAAATTGCTCCAAAAATCTTAGATCATTTTCAAAAAAGAGGCGAATATTATCAATGCCATATTTCAACATAGCAATGCGTTCAATGCCCATGCCAAAAGCAAAACCACTTACTTTTTCTGGATCGTAGCCCACTGCTGTGAAAACATTGGGATCAATCATGCCCGAACCTAAAATCTCAAGCCAGCCAGTTCCCTTGCATAATCGGCAGCCCTTCCCTTTGCACATCATACATTCAACATCAACTTCGGCCGAGGGTTCGGTAAATGGGAAAAAGCTAGGGCGAAAACGCACCTTTTTATCTTCACCAAACATCTGGCGCAGAAATTCAGTCAGCGTTCCTTTTAGATCACCAAAAGTTACTTTTTTATCAACCAGAAAACCTTCTAGTTGATGAAAAACCGGGGAATGGGTAGCATCAGAATCCCGGCGATAAACTCGGCCCGGCGCAATAATTGCTAGCGGGGCTTTTCTTTTTTTCATCACCCTAATCTGCACCGGCGAGGTATGGGTACGCAAAAGAACATCGTCAGCTACAAAAAGGGTTGACCACATATCGCGGCTGGGATGATCAGGAGGAATATTTAAGCCATCAAAATTATAATATTCGGTTTCAATGTCGGGCCCCTCGGCAATCTCGTAGCCCAATCCCAAAAATATATCCTTGGCTTCATTCATGACTTGGGTTATGGGGTGCATCCGTCCCCGCTTAATACCTTTGCCAGGAAAGCTTACATCAATTTTTTCTTCTTCAATCTTCTTGCTTTGTTCAGACTGCAAAAGAACAATTTTCTTATGGCACAAGGATTGCTCAAGCTTTGTTTTAACCTCATTAATTAGGGCGCCAACCTTGGGTCGCTCTTCTGGATCAATGGTGCCTAGAGACCTTAAAAGTCCGGTGAATTCGCTTTTTTTGCCCAAGTATTTTATGCGGGCATTTTCAAGCGCTGCCAAATTTTGCGCTGAACTAATGGCTTGCAAGCCTTCAGTTTCTATTTGTCGTACTTTATCTTCCATTTATGTTTTTATCCTGCGCTGCCTTAGTGCTTCGTACAAAACAACTGCCGTCGATACGCCAACATTCAAAGACTCGGCTTTTCCTGGCATCGGGATCTTAACTATTTCGTCACAGCGATCAATTACCTCTTTAGGTAATCCCGATCCCTCATTTCCAACCAGGATTGCCGACTGGTTATATTCTAGCGCAAAATAGTCCTTTTGCCCAGATAAATCTAGGGCAATAATTTTTATCTTGTTTTTGCCCAAAAGTTCTATGGTTTTATCGATTTCCGCATTTTGGATAATTGGCAAGTGAAAGATTGAACCCATGGTGGAACGCACTACTTTTGGGTTATACAAATCAACCGTTCCGCGGGACAAAATAACACAGGTGGCACCCATGGCATCCGCAGTGCGGATAATCGTTCCCAAATTTCCAGGGTCTTGGACTCCAATACAAAAAACAATTAAGGGATTTTTGCTTTGCAGAACTTTTTTTAAATCAAAGCCTTGTTCTCTGACAACTGCCAAAATCCACTGTGGCGTTTCAACCTCTGATATTTCTGCGAATTGTTTTTTGGAAACCTTTAAGCACTCAATTCCTGCAGCTTGCAGTTTTGACAAAATTGGCAGGTTTTCTGCGTAAATAACAAAATCAATGTGATCTTGAGCTTCTTCTATTAGATGGGGTCCCTCTACTACAAAACGCCCTTCTTTTCTTCGAGCAGAACGCTTCTCAAGAAGATTCTGAACCAAACACAGTTTTTCTTTCATTTAGAAGATTATACTTAAAAAGTAAAGGGAAGGCAAATTGTCCTCAAATATTAATAGCTATAATATTCTTCTTCGATGGCTTGGAATCGCTGGAGCATATCCGGGGTGATGGCGTCTACAGCTGGGTTGGTTATGTCTTCTTCTAAAAGCGCTTCATAATTTTCTAAAAACTCAGTGTAAAGAGCTAAGAATCGCTCGTCTGCTCTAACTTCTTCTCTAACTTTTGGGGAAAAATCTTGATTAGAAGGACCAGGAAGATAGCTAACATCTGAATAGGAAGCAATAGAAGATAGTTGAATACGAGTTTGTTTTCCACACATATCAAAATAGGTGCCGCTCAATTCAATGGGCATCTCGTGTGGAACCCTTATCATAAATGCGTCTAAATCCTGAAAGCGGAAAAAACCAGTAGAAAATGATCCGTCCATTTCAGAAACAATATAGCTAAACTTTGCATCCGGATAATCCTTATAAAGTTGGTTTAAATATCCTACTAGCTCTGCATTGGTTCTCTCGGTGCATAAAACAAAAACCACTGGTTTTCCCGAGGCAGCCAGGTCTCGCAGATAAGCATCCAATTCTAGACCTTCCATTGCATCTAAAAACAACTTCTTGCTCCAAGACTTTTCTTTCTCGCTCATAACCCCACCTGTCTTAGTCTTGGCATAGGCTGCTTCGGCCATCAGCCCTATTCTCCCCATAAGACCATCTTGTGAATCATAAAAATCAGAACTACAAATATTCCAGACATCAGCAAATTGGAAATGAGGATGGGTAATCACATATACCTTTTCGGCAGCAGAAAACTCATCGGGTGACACTTCCCCTAAACGTGGCAATTTAATTTCACCCAACGGAGCTTGGCTGTCTTGTACCGCATCTATTACATCCTGCTGCAATATACGGGGAAGACTTAAACTTAAAGCATTAATAACATTCATCTACCATATTATCGGCAAAAAGAGGAGAAAATTTCAGTTTTGGCGCAACTTTAATGCATCTGCTACCAAAAAGAGAGAGCCGGTGATTAGAAGTGGGGTCTTTTTATCCCATCTTAGAATAGCTTCGGAAATAGAATGGGCAATGTGGATAGGAAGCTTTGCCTTGAGTTTCTTTGAAATAACAACCGGATCTGCGGCTTGTTTGTGGGAAGACTTAGTGATGATTAGGTTAGAGATAACCGGCTTCAACTCTTTAATGAAATTCTGGTAATCCTTGGTTTGTTGGCAGCCAAAGATGACAGTGAATTTGTTAGGAATCATCTCCTTAATCATAACCCTAAGGGCCTTGGCGCCTGCCGGATTATGCGCTCCGTCTACCATTATAAGGGGCTTCTTGGAAACGATCTGAAATCGTCCCGGCCAATTAACTTTTTGCAAACCTCTTTTTATGGCGGATTTTGAAACCTTGATTCCAGAAACAAGAATTGCAGAAAGAGCACAGGCTGTGTTAAGCGCCTGACATCCCCCTCTTAATTTACCACTTACTCCCACTAAAACCGTTCCCTGCTTTTTCGCCGTCCTTTTTATGACGCCTAAAGCTTGGGGCTTTGTTTCAGCTGTCACAACTGGAACCCCCGGCCTTATAATTGCCGCCTTTTCAGCTGCTATTTTCCCCAAGGTTTTCCCAAGCACTTCCGTGTGCTCGTAATCAATATTGGTTATAACGGATACCAGCGGAGTTATAACATTAGTTGCATCAAGTCGCCCCCCCATTCCAACCTCCACCACCGCATAATCAACCTTCTTTTTAGCAAAGTACCAGAAGGCAACAGCCGTGAGCACCTCGAAGATGGTTGGCTGATTACAAACCTGCGAATAAATTCGCGGTTCCCTTCTAGCAAAAAGAGAATTAATTCTCTTTTTGCTTTTTTGCGGATCCGAGAATTCATTCTCAGGATCCAACTTCTTAATTAGTTCTAATCCTTCTTGAAAATCCTTCTTCGAAATATCCTTACCATTAATCTTTATTCTCTCGCGATAGTCAAAAAGATGCGGCGAAGTATAGAGGCCAACTTTATACCCAGCTTCGGCTAAGATTGAAGCAATCATGGCAGCGGTTGATCCCTTGCCATTTGTACCAGCTATGTGAATGGATTTAAATTTTTGTTGGGGATTACCTAGGTTAGAGAGCAAACAAGTTATTCGTTCAAGACCTAAATTTATACCAAATTTTTCAAGGGATTCTAGATATTTATACACCACAACTCCTTCAAAACCCAATCCGCCGAAGCCACTAGGGCGAAGGCGGATTAGAACTTGAGCATCATCAGGTTATAGACAAAGTCTATAACCGTAACCAAGAGCATCTGGGTGGGTGGAAACTGAAGAAGAAGGATTAGAATAAAAAACCCAAAGGGCTCCAGTCGAGAAATATGTTGTGAATACTTAGAAGGTAGTAGCGTAGAAAAAATCCTTGAGCCATCCAAAGGAGGAATGGGCAAAAGATTGAAAACCGCCAACACGATATTAATTCTTACACCAAAAAGCAGCGCCTGCTCCAGGACAGACATGGCATCCGTGGTTGGATTTGGCAACAAAAACTTCACAACAATTGCCAAAATCCAAGCCACAAAAAGATTGGCCAGGATACCGGCAGAGCTCACCCAAATCATGCCCTTTTTATAATCATGAAAATTATAGGGGTTGATTGGCACGGGCTTGGCCCAACCCAAGACAATCGGCGACCTGAAAATAATCAGAAGGATCGGAAGCAGAGTTCCAAACAAATCCAGGTGCGGGATAGGATTTAAGGTGAGACGCCCACACATTCTAGCGGTGGAATCCCCCATCATCTCTGCCACCTTAGCATGCGCTAACTCATGCAAAATTATGGAATATAAAAGTATAGCACCTACTAAAACATAAAAAACTATCAACATTTCCCTAATTCCTCTTCCTAATTCCTATCCCCATCACGCTCGGGGATGAGCCTTCTTATACATCCTCTTCAAGCGCTCCCGGGAGACCGACGTGTAAATTTGGGTGGTGGAAATATCAGAATGTCCTAGCATTTCCTGGACTGACCGCAAATCCGCACCCTTTTCCAAAAGATGGGTCGCAAACGAATGCCGCAAAGTGTGCGGCGACGTTTTCTCTTTGACTCCGGTCATCTTAACATATTTTTTAATTACCAACCAGAGCCCCTGACGCGTTAAGCGTTTGCCATTTTTATCCAAAAACAAAGCCTCCTTGTCCTTTTGAGGAAATTTGGGCCTTCCCTTTTCAAGATATTCCTTGATGGCAGCCAGGGTAATCTTATTAACTGGGACAATACGCTCTTTGGAACCTTTTCCAAAACACTTAACAAAAGAAACCTCAAAATTAATATCGCCTATATTTAAACCTACGGCTTCTGATGCCCGCATACCAGTTGCATAAAGCAGCTCCAGCAGGGCTGCATTACGCAGAGCAAAATAATTTTTACTGCGTGGAGCAGATATTAATTTAATCGTTTCACTAATACTCAAAGCCTTAGGGAGCCGTTTGGCTTTTTTGGGCAATTTAATGTCGGCAGCGGGATCGGCTGACATTTTGCCCTCTCTTACCAGATAATGAAAGAAAGACTTAAGACAGGCCAATTTGCGCTCGGTGGATGAAACCGCATAGCCAGAATCATAGAGATGCTCCAGATAATCCTTAACTAAATTGCGGTCAATCTGATCAGGCTTTTTGATTTTGGAAAACTTCAAGAATTGATCAAGGTCTTTTTTGTAGGAAATTGTGGTGTTGGTAGAATACCCTCTCTCTACTCTGATAAACTCTAAGAAATCTTTGGTGTGGTTTTGCATAGCCTCAAAGCTCTCCCCTAACCACCATATCCGCAATCATGATACCCAGCATAGTTTTAATATCGTGTATTTTGCCGGTTTTCAGGAGATCAACACAAGTGTCAATATCTACCAGATCAACTTCAAGGAATTCGTCTTCGTCGGGCTTTGGTTTTGCCAATACAAGGTCCTGTGCTAAGCAAAACTGGATAACCTCGTCTGAATAGCCCGGAGTAGCATAACCTTCAAATATTTTTCTAACCTTTTTCGCGCGAAAGCCAGTTTCTTCCTCTAATTCCCGGCGAGAAGCGGCAATTGCTGATTCTTTTTTCAAAGGCACCCCAGCTGGGATTTCAAGCAGCACCTGCTTGGTCGGAGTGCGGAATTGCCGAACCAAAACTAATTCGTTGTCGTCCGTTATGGCAACGATAGCAACTGCACCCGGATGCTCTACTATCTCGCGGGTGGCCTTTTTGCCCGATGGCAGTTTCACCGTATCTTTCCGCAGTCCCAAAAGGGTTCCTTTGTATAATCTTTCAGATTTCAGATGTCCTTCCTTAAGCTGTTTCATCTACAAATTCTAGCACACAACAATCTTGGCGGGAAGTGAAATTTCTGGGCAAATATGTTGATAAGGATATAGGGAAAAGAGGAGAAACAATTTAATGGGCAAATTCTCACATCCAGCTCACAAAATAAACCTAGCAAGCTATACCAGGTGGTATGGAAAATATCATCCGGCCGCGCAAAAAAATGAGAGACTAATACTTGCCCTCCCCCAGGGGATAGGCTTTCTCCCTCAAGATTACCAGGTTGACCCATTGCCAAAAATCGATGGTTTTCATAGGTTTGTTGAATCAGTAAGAAGTCATCTACACTCTCTTGGATTAGAAGCGTATTTGGACTGTTTCGTTTTCAGAGATTACGAAGAGCCATTTAGTTTTGATTCCGCGCCTGTGCATGCAATAGCTTTAACTCGCAAAGGCCAACGTTCTTTTGGGAAATCACTTGTGGGTGAAGAAGCTGTTCTTGAATATCTCACACCCTTTATTACACAAGACCGGAACCCTACGAAAAGACGAATTGCTATTTGCAGTTTATTTTATTACCCGCTTTCCCATGGCCCCTCCGGTGTCGGAGGAACAGAACGTTCACCAGAAGAACTTAAATTAGCGAATGCTACTGCGTCAGCTCTCTCGCAAAGATTAGATAAAGTGTTCATTGAAGGGGGTTTAACTCCAGAACTAACCAATGCATTAATTGAGCGTCCCTCAGTTGTAAGAAGCATATTGCAAGACAGAACCATAGTGCTGGAGTGGAGATTAAGGCAGCAGCTTATCGGAACCCTAGAAGGAATGGAACCTAAGACAACCAGAGCCCACCACCCAATAGATATACCTACGATAAGAGAAGTTCCTGCTCCGGCTTTTCCCTGGATAGACGGATATTTACCGCCTGAACTAGAAACTAAACTTGCTCAGAGATTCAATAAGGCTTTGCAGTATGCTTTCGATCTTATTATAAGCAGAAATTGGCTTAATTTAAATCTAGCTGAGGGAGAACCTTTAAGGATTCTTTCTTTGGGTTGCGGCACTTGTCCAGAAGCAGAAGGCGTTGTTGCCTACTTTGAAGAAAAGAATAAAACTGGCCCGGTACACCTGTTCGGAGTCGATCCCGGAGAAGCATTTATTGAAGAAGCCAGGAGAGCCTGGAATAACCTTCCGGCGTTCTTTGTTAAAGGAGATGCTACTCAGACTGAGGTTATGGACCAACTTCCTCCACGCATAGATATCCTAATTTTACGCCGCCCCAATCTACGCCTTATTTATACGCCGGATAATCCAGACTGGAAAACAGTCTTAGAACTAGCTTTGCCAAAATTACAGCCCAAGGGCATACTTTTTGCTGTCACTGCTTTGCCAGAAGAAAGCTATGAACTATCCAGAATGTTAGGTGAGTTTGGTATACCCCCGGCGTTGGATCTTTTCAATCCCTGGAGTTATTTGGGAACAAGAAAAGATATTACTGATATCGAAGCCGTAACCTTTCTTGAACAACGTCTTCTGCTAACCGGACAAACACTTTTACAAAGGCTTCAGGGGGATCGGACAAACGCGATGCTTGATGCTCTGTCTTCTTTCGGCCTTTTATAGATCCTCAAAAAGGAGGCCGGCCACTTTTCTAATCTACTTTCGTAAGCAAACTCAAAACTACCTGCGCACCTTTTATTAAATCCTTGATCTTGAGACGCTCTTTGGTGGTATGAATGCGATCCATACCCACGGCCATATTAATGGTAGGCACGCCCGCAGCGTTAAAGATATTAGCATCAGAGCCGCCGCCTGATTTAACTAATTTTGACCTTATTCCCATTTTTTTGTGGATTAAAAGCGCTAACTTCATGACTTTTTGAGTTTTAGGCAGATTAAACGCCACATAAACTTTTCTAACATCAATCTTTGCCCTAGCCTTATATTTTCTGCACGCCTCTATAATCACTTGCTTCATGTGGGAGACTTGTTTTTTTACCTTCGGCAGGCTGTGGCTACGCACCTCTCCCTTCATCCAAACCATTTCCGGAATAATATTGGTGGCTTTACCACCTTTAATAATGCCAATATTCGCTGTGGTTTCAGAATCAATGCGCCCGAGTTTCATCTTAGCAATTGCAACCGCGGCAACTTTTATGGCATTAATACCCTTTTTGGGATGGATGCCAGCATGGGCAGCTTTACCAAAAATAGTTACCGTAATATTATACTGGGTGGGAGCCTGATTAATAATTTCTTCGATGTCTCCGCCATCAAGTACTATGCCAAAATCTCCTCCAATGAACTTCTTTGGCAAGGCGCTCGACCCAACCAGGCCTGCTTCTTCGGCCACCGTAAAAATAACGCGCAAGGGGGGATGGGGCAATTTGTTTTTCTTTAAAACCTTAAGTAATTCGAGAATAACTGCTACCCCAGCCTTGTCATCCGCCCCTAGAATGGTTTTACCATTGGTTAAAATATAGCCCTTTCTTTGAATGGGTTTAATTTTTTCGCCAGGCGTTACCGTATCAACATGAGCACTCAAAATTATGCGGGGTTTCTTAAGCCCCCTCCCCGGCACATCCACAATTAAATTGCCAACCTCTCCTTCTTCTGGTTTTCCCGCTAGATAGGGCTTAAGGCCAAGGGCTTTAAGCTCTTTTTGCAAATGCTTAATCACTTTGCCCTCGTTTAGGGAAAGACTGTCTATCTGAACCAGTTTTTTAAAACTATTAACTAATCTTTTTTTGTTTATCATAACTTTTTAAATATTTAGCTTTGCAAAGTAAATCATAGCATATCTTTTGCGCAGGCGCGATCAATTAGGGTGGCGGAAGGGGCATTTGATCCCGTCCAGGGATCAAGGGGTCGCGGGTACCTGCGGGGAAGGC
>JABMSE010000058.1 GCA_013204645.1 Candidatus Saganbacteria bacterium
CAGGTCCAGGAAGAAGAAAAAACAGCTCCTTCTGGGGTGAGTGGGATTACGACTGACCCTTTTTCTTTGCGAACCACAGCTTATAAGAAAAGCGACAAAGGAAACGAGGAAGAAAAAAAAGAGGTAAAGCGGCAAGAGCTAAGGTTGGAAGGGGTCTGGATTGGAGAAAAGACCAGGATTGCTTTTATTTCTGGACAGGCATTGTCACTGGGAGGGAAGGTTAGGGGATGGAGCGTCTCCCGGATTTATCAAGATCGTGTTGTACTAAAGAGTGGGGGATCAACGAAAATTTTAAGATTGGAGGCGAAGTAATATGAGAAAAGTTATTTTTCTGATTTTGGTTTTTTGTCTTTTACTTTTTGTGACGCAGGTGGAGGCAGCGCAAAATATGTCAATCAAGGGGGGCAAGGTTTATCTTAATTTAAATAGGGCAGACGTGAGGAGTGTTTTACAGCTCTTTGCCAAAGCTACCAAAACCAATATTATTGCCTCATCTGATGTAACCGGAGAGGTAACCGTTACTTTTGTGGGAATTGAGCCAAAAGAAGGATTGATTGCTCTCCTGCAGGCGCAAGGACTAGACTGGTTTGAAGAACATGGAACGATGTATGTTTCAACTAAAAAAGCTTTGCGTACCTTTTACCTGGAACATGCCCGGCCGTCGGATATCCAGGGAATTATCTCGGCGATCTTACCTGCCGGGAGTAATGTTTCAGTGGATGATTCCTATAATGTTTTGGTTATTCAAACCACGTCAGATTACCTACCCCGTTTAGAAAACTTAATTGGGGAATTGGATATTCCCCCCACCCAGGTAATGATTGATGTGCGAATGATTGAAATACAGCATACGAATGGAGAAAGTTTGGGTGTTGACGCAAAATATACTAGGCCGAATAATCCCAATGACGTAGTAGAAACACTGGGCTTTGCGGGCCGATCAACCGATGATAGTGCGCAGGGACTTTATGCGCATGTTATTTCGGGAAATATTGATGCCTATCTTTCTAGTTTAAAGACCGCGGTAACTTATAATACGATTGCTAATCCCCGCATTACAACGATCAGCAATAAAGAGGCCAGCTTGTTAATTGGCCAGAAGCTGGGGTATAAAACAACCGTTGTAACTGAATCAACTACCACCCAAGAGATTAAATTCTTAGAAGTTGGTACTTCATTGGTTTTGACTCCCCATGTGACAAAAAGTGGTTTTATCCGCATGGATGTCCGACCTAAAATAAGCGATGGTTCGGTTACAGATGATCTTCCTACTGAAAACACTACTGAAACCAGGAATGAAGTTATGGTAAAAGATGGGCAAACCTTTGTAATTGGCGGCTTGGTAAAGGAAAAGGATACTCAAACTGATTACGGAATTCCTTTTATTATGGACATCCCATTTTTAGGAGCATTTTTTAGGAGAACGGTTACGAGTGTGGATAGGAGGAGTTTAGTTGTTTTTGTAACGCCACATATCTTAACTGCTGAATATTTAGAGAGTATGGGGGAAGAAATTCCTAAAGCCGAAGAAGCAAGTGCGAAAAATAAGGCCCACCTTATTCACTAGTCGCTTCCCGGGTCATAAGATCAGAAATGGACTGAAAAGCCTTTTTGTCCTCGTAGAGTACTTTGTAAACTTCGTGAGTTACTGGTAGATCAACGCTAAATTTTTTGCCCAGTGCCAAGGCGGCTTTTGTGCTAAATACTCCTTCAGCTACAGCTTTCATCTCAGCTAATATTTCGTTAAGTTTTTTGCCTCTTGCAATTTGTTCTCCCACCCGATGGTTGCGTGACAACTTGCTTTGGCAGGTGGTTATTAAATCTCCCATGCCGGAAAGACCAAAAAAGGTGTTTTGCTTAGCGCCCATGGCTACCCCTAAGCGCATAATTTCGGAAATTGCGCGAATAAGTAGAGCGGCTTTGGCATTGTTGCCTAATTCCAGTCCATCGCACACACCAGCGGAAATAGCTATAATGTTTTTTAAGGCTCCTCCGAGTTGAACTCCGAGCGGATCAGAATTAACATAAACTCTGAAGCGTGGAAGCATTAAAATATCCTGGATGGTTTTGGCAACCTCAATTTTTTCGCAAGCTACCACCGCAGCCGCCGGTAATCCCTTAGCAATTTCTCGGGAAAGGTTGGGACCAGAAAGAGCAACTAGATTTCGGGTCTTCAGTTCATCTTTTAAAACAGCTAAAGGCAGCTTTAAGCTTTTTTCTTCAATCCCTTTGCTTGCCGAAACAACGATAGCGTTAGGACTAATATAGGGGGAGGCTTGTTTGGCAATAGCTCTAAGAAATTGGGTTGGAACGACAAAGAAAAATACTTCTGAGGAACAAAGAGTTTTTAGATCGTGCGTGATCTCAATTGCTTCGGGTAGCGGAAAACCCGGCAAAAAAGTTTTATTTTCTCGGGTTTTTTTGATTTGCTCTGCCAGCTCTTTTTCGTAAACCCAAAGAGAAACATCATGTCCTTTTTCAGCTAAAAGGATAGAAAGGGTAGTTCCCCAGGCTCCGGCACCAATTACAGCAATTTTCATTTCTTGACTCCTAGTCCCGAGCACCTCGACGTTGCTCGGTGCTGCCCTGAGCTTGTCGAAGGGCACGTCGAGGGACTCCGATTTTGGGTTCAGTTTTATTTATCAATCTTTTTATATTAGGAATATGGCGGATGATGATAAAAACGGAAACTAGGCCGGATACCAAAGTATAAGGCCAGGGTTGTTTAAGGACATAGAAGGCAACGGTTACTAAAATAGGCACAGTTATCGAAGCTAGAGAAACATAGCGAGTTATTAAAATAATTAGTGCAACTAAAATAACTGCCCCTAGGAAGATGCCTGGAGCTACTCCCAAGAGGACACCTAAGCCGGTGGCCGAGCCTCGGCCGCCTTTAAATTTTAGAAATATTGGAAAGGTATGCCCTAAAATAGCGGCTATACCAGCCAGTAAAATTAGCCAGGGATTTGTTGTTACTTGTTGGGCCAGAAGAACTGGGATCGTCCCCTTGGCTAGATCCAGAGCAAAAACTACGCCAGCAGGAAAAGGCCCGAGGGTGCGGAAGACATTGGTGGCCCCAATATTGCCGGAGCCGGCCTTCCTAATATCGACTTTCCATAGCTTAGCGACCAAAAACCCGAAGGGAATTGAGCCGATTAGATAACCCAGGATTATAATAAAAATAATGTACATAAATTGCAGAAACAGTGTCCCGACGACATTACTATATTTGGTAATGGAATGTCGGGATCCCGCCCTTGGCGGGAAAATTTTATTATTTTATTCCAAAAATAGTGAAATTCCCGCCCTTATACGGCGATAACATTATAGCCCTTCGACAAGCGGAGGGCAAGCAGAACTGGTGCCTGACACTAAATGTCTGACACAAAAAATAAATACTATGTTTAAGCCAAAAATTATAGCCTTTGATATGACAGAAACGCGGGAGGGAATTCCTGATGCTGCGGAACTGCGTGCGCGGTTGGAAGGGGTAGACGTGATGGGTGAGGGTGAGGTGAAGTGTCTTATAGATGATCTGCGGTTGGGTGGAGTATCGATTGCCCGAATAGTTTTGCAACAAAGGATACGAGAAGCGGATTTTAGGCAAGTGATTGCCCGATCTTTGGGTTTAAGAGAGCAAACGCATACTAGATTAAGAGAAGAATTAACCCGCATATTTCCCGAAGGGAATCGACTACAATGTTGCCAGGCAGCGGGAGTTATTGGAAAAATGGGTGATCAAAATGATATCCCTGTACTTTTGGGCTTGATTGAGCGGGAAAGAAGAAATACAGCTGATCCAGATTTTGGGATCATGCAATCAGCCGCAGCAGCGATTGTGGAAATTTCAGATCGGGAAGGGTTGGAAACAAGATTAGAAGATATGGTTTCCCAAGAGACAATAAGGGTGTTAAAGGAAGAGGTCTTAACTGGGGCCTTTGCTAGTTTTGGTACGAGAGATGCTGATCTGCTTAAAGAAGTTTGTATTCTTTGGGGAGAAATAGGAAACGTAGCTGACGTTGACCAAGAACTAGAATCACAAGTAATAAGAACTGATCTGGAGATGCATGAATTGGTGCAGGAAAAGCTTTCCTCGGCCATTGTTAAAATATGTGCTAGAGAAGGGGATAGAGATAAGGCAAACTGGGTGTTTAGCAGAGAAACTCCTAGATTAACTTCTAGACTAAGAAAAATTGGCGCTAGGATATTTGGGAAAATAGGAACGGCAAACGATATTGAGAGATTATGTGAACAGCTGCCTGCTGAGATTGGAGAAGGTACGCTACCTGAAATAATGCGAGCTGAAATCTACAATGCCATTGTTTCAATTTTAGAAAGGGAAAATGGCAGACAAAAAGCGCTAGAGATGCTCCGGGACGAGTCTTTTTCTGTTAAGGCGGCAGGAGCAATGGCGCTAGAAAGAATAGGACAAGCGGAAGATGTTGAAACATTGTTGGAAATTGCAAGGGAAGTAGAGAAAGCAGAAGATGAGGCCGATGCTTGGTTTGACGCTGCGAATGCAGCGGCCAGGATATCTATTAGAGAGAGAGATTTGAATGGGGCCAGAGAGATGTTAAGAGATGACGCGGATGGGATTAGACTGGTGGGGGCTAAGACCTTAGCTGAAATAGGTCAAGAAGGAGATTTAGCAAGCTTACGCGGGAAATTACAAGAAACAGATGAACACGAACTAGTTAGAGCTGCTTGTCTTGAAGCAATATCTGAAATATGTGAGAGACGAGGAGAAGGGGATAGACTTTCAGAAGTATTGGGAACAGATGGCTTAACTTGGGCAATTGATTTGTTTGTAGAAGGAGAAGAAAGTGATACCAGGGCAAGTGGTGCCAAAATACTTGGGAAAATAGGCAGAGAAGAACATATAGAAACAATGTTTGTGAGAATGGACGAAAGAGTGGATGATCCAGATATTGATGCGGTTGTTGAAATCTACAGTCGAGAAGGAAGCAGAGAAGAAGCACGGGCAATGTTAGTTGACACCAACCCATTGCTAAAACAATTAGTTGGAATAAAACTTCTAGGTAAAATTGGTCAGGTTGAAGACCGGGAATTTTTGTTAGAAGTCATAAGAACCAATGAAGTTAATGATGAGTTATGCGAATTTGCAGCAGATGCCCTGGTAACCATCTATGCCAGAGAGGGTTGTTTGCAGGAGTTGTTAGGTGTGCTGAGTAACAATTACGTGGTCACAGCGCTGCATAATTATTTGGAGAAAGAAAGAGATAATGTATAAACTAAAATTAATAGCCTTTAATATGACCGAAACGCGGGAAGGGATTCCTTCGGCCGAAGATCTGCGGGAAAGGCTTGTTGGCGAAATTCCCGAGGCGGAGATTCCCCAACTAGTTGATGCCTTACGGCTTTTTGGGTTTCCGCTGGTTAGGCAGAATTTGGAAAGATTGTTAAGTACTGGACAGGCAAGTTCTCTGTTGGCCTTTTTGCCCACCGGTTCCTTAGCTAGGGCTGAAGTAGTTCTTCGCAAAATGTTAGATACAGTGATTGGGCAGGACATTTGGATGGAGTTATTAACCGGCGGCCCTGAAGAAGAAACAATAGCTGCAATACGAGCATTAGATAGATTAGATCAATTCGAAGAGGATAATTCTTATGCTCCTTCTGCCGATATTTTATCGCGACTTTTAGGAGAAGAGAGATCTGATCGCGTAAAATGGGCAGCTGGTATGACAAAGGCTAAACTATTATTAAGAGAGCATATTTCCAAACTGGAAGAGCTATTAGCAAGTGCCTTTTTATCAGTCAAAGTAGGAGCTGTGGAAGAAATTGGAGAAATAGCAGGAAGAGAACATTTGCGGGTATTATATGATATTTTGCGAAATAGCGAAGCTGATTCATTATTAAAACACGTAGCTGGAGAGGCTATTATAAAAATTAAGTTTAGGGAGGGAGGTCTATCTGGGCTAAGAAACACTCGTTCGGGAGTCTCGGAAGCCAAAGAAACAAGAGCAGCGAGGTTAAGATTTATAGGAAGAGAACAAATCGAGGAACAGGCATGGGAGCCTTTTTCAAATCTTGAAAATAATGATCCCGAAGTTCGTCGTGCCGCAATTTGGGCCGTGGGGGAGATTGGGAGCGAAGATGCACTTTCCTCTTTGGTGCCAAGACTAGAGGATCCGGATGCTGAAGCGCGTTTGGCAGCTTTGGAAGCAATATTAAACATACTAGAACGCGCAGGGCAAACGGTAGCAGACGCTGATACCATTAATTCTGTTGATTTGCCAACTGCTTTAAGGCAAGCAATGCAGATGATTGTTGAACAAGATCCACTAGGACAAGAAGAATTAACAGATGTGCTGTTTGATATGGCAAACAAACTTTTCGCTAGAATAGGAGTACAGGGAGATATTCCACTTTTAAGAGCCCAGTTAAGCCTACCAAGCGGGAGCGACACCTTCTTTTTTTCGGCGGCAGAAGCACTTGTGGCGATTACTTTCCGTGAAAAAGGAATTGGAGATGTTAAGTCGCTGTTTGCGTTTGAACAACAGCATTGGGCACAAAAGGTAGCCGTTGCTAAGTGTATAGGGGAGCAAGGAGAGTTAGGAGATATTGAAGCATTAGAGGGAAGATTAGCCCGAATAGAGTCTGCTGACGATGAGGGAAATTTTGATGTCAAAATAGCGCTAGGAGAAGCTATTGCTCAGATAACTTTTAGAGAAAAGGGATTAGCAGATGTTCTGGAATTTTTAAAAGATCCTAACACTGGTTGGTTTATAGTAGCTGGTGCGGCAAGGGTATTAGGAAAAGAGGGATCTGGAGATGAGGTTCGTGGTTGGTTAGTGGAACAGATAGCATCTTCTGGCCCGCATGGTAACCTAGCAGCGGAAGCTTGTGCTGAAGCATTGGTTGCCATTTGTGCCAGAGAAGGGAATTGGCAAGATGTCTTGCATTTAAGCTATAGAGGAGTTGATGAGGGGGCAAGAGTTATACAACGGGCTTTGGTGATGCACTTGGCCAACAGCGAGGATGAAAATGCTTACTAAAATGGCGTCTGACACAAGAAAAAAATACTATGTTTAAGCCAAAAATTATAGCTTTTGATATGACAAAAAGTGCGGAAGGCATTCCCGATGCCGCTGATCTGCGAGGAAGGCTTGTTGGTGAAATTCCCGAGGCGGAAATTCCACAACTAGTTGATGCCTTGCGGCTTTTTGGGTTTCCCTTGGTTAAACGGACTTTGGCGCAGCAGTTAAGAGAGGGACGAGTTGATCAGCTTTTGGCTGCGTTACAAAAACCAGGGGTTTTACCTGGTGTGCGGACATTAATGCAGAGTGCAACTATTGCGGTTTGTATAAGGGGTTCACTGGAGGGTTCGTTTACTACGCCTGAACTTCAAAGGGCTGCAATCAGGTTTTTAAGAGAGGGAGGAAAAAGGCAGAACGACATACAAGCCCTAAAAAAATTAGCAGATAGTGGGGTTGATGGTGACTTGCGGCGGTTAACCGGGGAAGCAATTATAAAAATAGGAGAAAGAGAATTTGGCATAGGATGGGTAAGAGGGGTGCTTGGGAGTGAGACGTGGGGGGAAATTCTAACCCAAGCCGTAAGATTAATTGGGGAAAAAGGAGATAAGCGGGATGCGAATTCACTAGAAAGCCTGCTAACAAAGAGCGATATTGTTAATGATAAAGAACTGGTACGGCAGGAAGCAGCTTTGGCATTAGCAAAAATTGGGACAAGTGAAAGCTTCCCTGCTTTAAGCCGGGCTTTAGATGAGACTAATCCCAATAATGTGCTGGGGGCAGTGGGAGAAGCGATTGTGGCTATATCTTTTAGAGAGGCAGAGGATAAAAATGCAACCTTGCGACAGCTGATGGAGGATAGAAGATACGAAGTGTGTAGAGCTGCATTTAAAGTAATGCAGCAAGAAGGAAATACTTCTGATCTTTCTTATTTGGACGAAAGATTTGCCCGAGAGGTGAACCCACAAGTGGAAAAACAAATTGCGGAAGCTGTTGTTGCAATTAAAAGAAGAGCGGGAGATATTGAAGGTATAAGGGCGGAGTTAGGACCTTCGACAGAAACAGGATTAGAGTGTCGCCAAAGAGCTGCAGCAAGAGTGCTAGCAGAGGAAGGAAATATTCAAGATATTTTTGCTTTAAGCGATCGAATGGTAACCGTTGGCGACTTGGCTGTTTTTGGCACAGCAATTGCTAAGATCTGTGTAAGGGAAAGGAATGTTGCAGAATTGAGGGCGCTCTCTGAAAAAGATGATACCATGTATGTTGGTCCAAGCGTACCGGCTCTTCTGGAGCCTACCGTAGCGTTTAAGATAGCTATCATTGATGGATTAGCTGAAATTGGAACCCGCGATGAAGTAGATATTTTGGAGGGGCTGCTTGGTTTTTCAGATCTAAGAGTGGTTTCTGCTGCTGCTACCGCCCTTGGTAAACTTGCAACAAGTACCAGTATTTCTAAGTTAAGGTCTTTGCTTGCTCAAGAGAGATTTGAGGGTTGCCGTGAAGCGATTGCTTCTGCAATGGTTGAGATTTCAATTAGAGACCGAGGCTTGGATGGGTCAAGCGATCTGCTTAATCAAGAACATCTGCAAATTCCCTACATTAGATTAGTGGGAGAAAAGGGAGAACGCGTGGTGCACACCCGGGTTTTGCGGGATAAACTTAGCCAAGAACAAAGACCAGAAGTGAGAGACGAATTAGGGAGGGCGATAATAAAAATATTAGCGAGAGAAGAGCGGATGCTGGCCATAGGTTTGTTATTGAGAGATACCGATGGAGAGCCAATAGAAGTTAGAATGGCTGCAGCTGAATTGGTGGGAGAGAAAGAAGGAAAGAAAGAAGACTTAGATGCTTTGGCTCAATTGTGGTCATCAGATGAACGGGCAGCTCCAATAGCGGCCAGAGCCATAATTAAAATATGTGCAAGAAGAGGATGTTGGGAAGAGCTTATAGGGTTATATGTAAGAGGAAAGGATGATCCTTTGATTATGGCTATGGTTGAACAACTTGAAGGGGAAGAAGAAGATGCATAACTTAAAACTTATATCGTTTAATATGCAAGAAGTTATTGAAGGACAAGTTCCTTCTGTGACTGAACTATTGGAGAAACTTAAGGATGGACAGCCTATAAGTGCTGAAGAGGTAAGGTTGACTGGGGTGCCGATCACAATTTTGTCTATAGAAGGAGCAATTGAGCGAGGAGAAATCAAAGAAATCCTTGAGCATGAACACAAAATGACTTCCCTTAATCCCTGGCACGTCATCCAAAGAATTACAAATTTCGGGCTGCTTTTTGATAAAGAATTCAAAGTTGGCCCGTATACTGTAAAGATAATAAGTCCGAATCCGCAAAAATTCATTATTGAGATCAAAGATATTCCAGTCAGGGATTCAGTATATGAGCGAACTTATGATGCCAAATATACCCTCCAAGCCCAAATTGCAGAAAATGGGATAAGGCTCTTTTCCAAAAAACAGCAGCCTATCGGAACCCACGATCCAAACGCAGAAGACATATCTTGTGATTGGCAAGAGGCGCAAGAAGCAACGTACTTTGATGCCCAGCATCCTGAGGGCTGGAAGAAACAGGAAAACCATAGATATGAACTTACGGGCTTAAACTTGCGTCAGATTATGGAAGAACTGGTGAGGCAAATAAGAAATGCTTAAGCTAAAATTAATCGCCTTCAACATGACCGAAACCCGGGAAGGCCTTCCTTCTTCCGATGATCTGCGGGTGCGATTGGGGAAGGTTAATGAGATGGGTGCGTCTGAAATCAAGCGCCTTATAGCTGATTTACGCTTGGCTGGGGTGGCTGTGGCAATGCCGACTTTAAAAAGACAAATTACAGATCCTGCTTTTGTAGAAGGAATCATAAAATCGCTAAACCTAGGCTGGGAAAGGGATAGATTTAGAGATAAATTAGTTGGGATGCTAGAAGATGGAGCTAAAGAAAAACGAATACAAGCTGCGGAATTGCTTGGGGGCATGGGAGATGAACAGGACATAGAGGTGTTAAAGGAAAAAATATTATCTGCGCTTTTTGCGACGGGGCCACCGCGAGATGATTTGGCAATGAAGATAGCGTTGGCTCAGGCCCTGCTTGAGATTTTGAATAGACAACAATCGGAAACAACTTTACTCGATATTTTGGATGCGGAATTAATAGGAATTTTGAGGGGAGATTTAAAAGGAAGGTTTGAATCAGAGGCTCGTCGGTCTGGTGGGGGAGAGAAGTGGACCGAGCCTGCGGTATTGCTGGGGGAGATAGGGAACAGCGACGATGTGCAAGATTTCTTGGAAATTGCCAGGAAGGGGCATCCTGATTATATCTGTGATGTGGCAGCCCAAGCTATAGCCAGGATATTAATTAGAGAGGGAGACAGAAATACAGCCAGAGGATTGTTGGGAATTCGAGATATGGGGAATTGGAGGGGGAGACGACTCGCAGCAGAAGTCCTGCAAGAAATAGGGGAGATAGGAGAAAGAGGGGACATGGAAGTCCTGTTTCGCTTTTTTGGTGACGATGGTGCGGTTGATGTGAACAGAGCGGTAGCTCGAGCCATTATTGAAATATATGTGAGAGCTGGGGAGAGGGAAAGCGTAAGAGAACTGCTCCGGAGCGACGATAAAGAAAGACGCGAAATAGCAGCAACGATATTAGCCAAAACAGGAAACAGTGAAGATATCCCTCGGTTGGAACGAGCGCGGCAAGATGACGAGGCTAGTGTGAGAAGCGAGGCAATTGAAGCAATCGGTGAAATATACCGAAGAGAAGGGAATAGAAATAAACTAAAAGAAATGCTAGAAGATGATAATTCGGAGGTGCGAAGGCGTGGAGTAAGAGGGCTCCAAGCAATAGGAGAAGTAGAGAACTTAGAAGTAGTGGTAGAAAGGCTAAAAGAAGATAGTGATATTGATGTACAGCGTGCTGCTGCTTTTGCAATTGTTCGCATCCATCAGAGGGGGAGGAGTATTGAGGTTGCCAGAGAAATGTTAGAGGAAGAAGGCCTTACCTTAATCAGAAAAATGCTCACAAATCATAAGGAGCATGTGAGTATAAATGGAGCAACGCTTTTGAAAGTAATAGGAGAGGCAGAAGATCTCGACAGTTTAGTCAGTGAGATAAGCCACAGTAGGAAGGTTAGTAGAAAGTTTGAAAAAACCGGAGAAGCATTTATTGCAATCTGCGAGCGAGAAGGGAATAAGAGCAAACCAAGAGAAATGTTGAGTAACAGCAAGTGGGCAGTAAGGGCAGTTGGGGCAGAGGCAATTGGGAAAATGGGAAGTCAAGAAGATCTGGGGATTTTGTTAGAGTGCTTGGAAGATTCAAATGATGATGTAAAAAAGGCTGCGGCAACTGCTGTGGTTGAAGTACGTGCCCGACAAGGACGTTTGGGGGAACTGATAGACTTACTGGATGAGATAGGAAGTGCTGAATTGTTTAATGCTCTAGCTGATCATTTTGCATAGTGACATAGCGACAAAGGTTCGTGTCCCCCTTTTGAAAAACCTCACCAAATTTGATATACTTACCAGGCTATGGCAATCCCTATTAATGATGTAAAGCCTGGGGTGACGGTTGAGATAGGCAAAGACCTCTTTTCCTGCCTGGAATTTAACCAAAAACGGGCGGCCCAGCAAACCAGCATCAAAATCAAGTTCAAGAATATGAGGACGGGATCGATTATTAATAAAACCTTTAGCCCGGGGGAAAAAATTACGCGGGCACATATTGATTATAAGCAAATGCAGTTTTTGTATTCTGATCAGGACTATTTTCACTTTATGGACCAAACCACTTTTGAGCAAATCCAACTTCCCAAAGAAAAAGTTGGAGAGGACGCAAAATACCTAAAAGAAGGATTGGCAATTAACATTTCCTTTTACGGAGATGAAGCTTTGGATGTAAATCTGCCAGCTACGGTTGAGCTAAAAGTAGTAGAAACTGCGCCCGGCTTTAAAGGGGATACGGTTTCTGGTGGCAAGCCGGCTACCATGGAAACCGGAGCCGTTATCCAAGTTCCTTTTTTTGTTAATGTCGAAGATGTGCTCAAAGTTAATACCAGAGAAGGAAAATACCTTGGTAGAGCGTGAGCCAAAACAATGTCAAATGTCCAATGACAAATGCTTCGCACTGAAGTGCTTCAGCACGAAGTGTCAAATGAAGGTATCGCTTCGCGATATAATGATAATTACATTCATTTGTCATTTTTAATTTGTCATTTGTCATTTTCACCGGAGGTGAAGTATGGTTGATTGGAAATTGGTAAAAAAGTTAATTCAAACGGTTAAAGAAGAGGAAATTTCTGGTTTGGCGGTTGAGGAGGGGGGAGTTAAATATGAGGTGCGCTGTGAGGGTGGTAAAATTATAAGTAGCCATGTTCCGTCCACACCTTCTGCATCCAATGTAGAAGCGGTGCCACTTGAAGAAGAAGGATTGGTCCCAATCACTTCGCCGATGGTGGGGACTTTTTACCGCTCACCTTCACCAGACTCACCTTCCTTTGTAGAGGTTGGAGATGAGGTTGCATCTGGGAAAGTGGTTTGTATTATTGAAGCGATGAAGCTTTTTAATGAGATTGAAGCCGAGGTCAAAGGAAAAGTGGCTAAGATTTTAGTTGAAAATGGTCAGCCGGTTGAGTATGGTCAGAAATTGATGTTGATTAAGAAAGCTTAAAAGCCAACCTAGTTACCTGAGTGTTTGGAAAAATTTGAAATTTTTTCTAGCTCATCCCGATAGGAATCGGGATTCGCTGCGAAAAAAATTAAATTTTTCCTCTACTAGGGTGCTAAGGGCTCATGCAAAAAAAATAAATTCTTCCTCTCTCCGAGGGTTGTAGTGGTGACAAAAAAAGCGTGAAGACAAAATGGCAGATATTTAAAGACGATCCCTCACTTACCGAGGCTTTTTCCCAAGAGCTTAATGTTTCCCCTTTAATTGCTAAAGTTTTGCTTAATCGAGGGATCAAGGATTTAAAAGCGGCCCAGATATTTTTGAACCCACGTTTGGCAAATTTATCCGACCCCATGGAAATACCTGGTATTCTTGCCGGAGCCCAAAGGGTTCTATTGGCTAAAGAAAGAAAAGAGAAAGTCCTCGTTTTTGGGGATTATGATGTGGATGGGGTTACGGGTACGGCCATTCTCCTTAATACCCTAAAATTTCTGGGCATTTCAGCTACCTATTATATTCCTCATCGCTATGGGGAGGGCTATAGCCTTTCTTTAGGTTCAGTCAAGGAAATTGCTGAATCCGGAGTTAATCTCATTATTACTGTCGATTGCGGAATATCCAGCCAGAAAGAAATAGCGCTAGCAAATTCTTTGGGCATGGAAGTGATTGTAACTGATCATCACACTTTGCCAAAAAAACTTCCAGCGGCCCATTCGATTATAAATCCCAAATTAATTGAGGGAGAGCATCCTTCAAAGCACCTAGCTGGGGCTGGGGTGGCCTTTAAATTTGCTTGGGGTTTGCTGAGGGTGGCGGGGA
>JABMSE010000059.1 GCA_013204645.1 Candidatus Saganbacteria bacterium
GATTATGCCAGCCTCATTTAAATATGAAAGTAAGCTTTGGAAAAAGGGATATAATCTGGTGGCGGGGGTGGATGAGGTGGGGAGGGGGCCCTTAGCTGGTCCTATTGTGGCGGCGGCGGTGGTTTTTGCCCCTAAAACAAAAATATCCGGCATTGCTGATTCTAAAGTTCTAAGCTCTAAAAAACGCGAAGTATTGTTTGAAATAATAAAAGAAAAAGCACTGGCCATTGGCATTGCTTCGATTTGCAATAAAAAAATAGATTTGATGGGTATTGGACTGGCCAACCTTTTAGTGATGAAAATGGCAATTGAAAGCCTGCCTTTTATACCTCACTATCTTTTAATTGATGGAGAACGTTGTCGATTAGCTATAGCTATTCCTCAAAAAAGTTTTAATGATGGCGATACCAAATCTACGTCAATTGCTGCGGCTTCAATAATCGCCAAAATAACCCGGGACCGGATAATGGTTAATTATCACAGGAAATATCCGGTGTATGAATTTCCCCGTCATAAAGGCTATGGCACAAAATTGCATTTGAGGAGATTAAGAAAGCACGGGCCTAGCCCCATTCACCGCCGGTCGTTTAGTCTTGCGAGGATTTGCCGCCTAAAAGCAGAAAAAGTAGTGCAGCTCGAACTGCAACCCCGTTAGTTACCTGATCCAAAATTACATTATAAGGACCGTCCGCAATCTCGGATGTCATTTCGACGCCCCGATTGATTGGGCCAGGATGCATTACTACAATATCTGGCTTTGCTTTTTTCATTCTTTCTGAATTTAGCCCGTAGAGCTTTGCGTATTCTTCAATGGAAGGGAATAAGCTTTTGCCCTGTCGCTCTTTTTGAATTCTTAGCATGTTGATAAAATCTGCGTCTTCAATTTCTTTGTCTAAATCATAGGAAACGCTAACCCCCATTTTCTCAATGCCTTTGGGTATCATGGTTGGTGGGCCAACTACGACTACCTTGGCTCCCAGCTGGGTAAGCCCCCAGATATTGGAGCGGGCAACGCGAGAGTGTGAAATGTCGCCGACAATTAAAACCTTTTTACCCCTTAAGTTTCCTTTCTTTTCTTGCATGGTGAAAATATCCAGCAATCCTTGGGTGGGGTGTTCGTTAAAGCCGTCGCCAGCATTGATAATTGAACTCTTGCTGTTTTTGGAAGCAAGGAGAGGGGCTCCGGCCATGGGGTGCCTGATAATTATGGCATCTACTCCCATGACTTCCAAATTTCTTATCGTATCAATTAAGTTTTCCCCCTTAACAACGCTGCTTGAAGAAATTGCAACGTTGGTAATGTTGGCTGACAAAATTTTAGCCGCCATGTTAAAAGAGGTTCGGGTTCGAGTGCTTGGCTCATAAAAGAGGGTGATAATGTGTTTTCCAAGTAGGGTGGGGACTTTGGGGATGGGGCGGGCGGCAACTTCTTTCATGGAGCGGGCAGTGCGAAGAATAAGTTTAATTTCGGAAAGGGAAAGATCTTTTAAGCCGAGGAGATCTTTTTTGTTTATACTCTTTACCTTGTTCATGACAATTGTTTATTAGTCCTAAATATTATATCATATATAAATATATTATGAAAGTATGCCCTTTCCATTTTTTTATTGCTTTTCTTTTGCTTCTAATTGTAATCGAAGTGACCTACACTAAGCTAATTTTTTCGGCTGAGAGATCAGCCTATATTATGGATACCCCGGTCAGAGTCAGGGTTAATGGGTCTAACTCCCCCCATTTTGCGCGCAAAGCATTGCATGAGATAAAGAGGCTGGACAAACACTTTAGCAAATTTAATCCCAAAAGCGAAGTAAGCCTCATAAATGAGCTAGCTGGAGAAGCTCCGCTTCAAGTTTCTCCCGATACTTTTAGGTGCATTGAATATGCCGTAGAGATGAATAAATTAACCGGAGGGGAATTTGACATAACTTTAGGAAATCCAAAGGATCTGGAAATCATTCCGGAGCTTGCTTCAATCTATATTAGGCGAAAGGGTGTTAGCATAGATTTAGGAGGAATTGGTAAAGGTTATGCCGCAGAATCTGCCCGCAATCTGCTGCTGAAATCCGGCGCCAAAAGTGGTATTATAGATATGCGTTCATCCATTGCTGTTTTTGGGGAGCGTACCTTAAAGATTGGGATAAAGCATCCCCGCAGCCAAGATGAACTTATCGGCGTAGTTGAGCTTTCTGATGGAGAAAGCCTGGCAACCTCTGGGGATTATGAGCGTGGAAGCCACATTATTGATCCATTAGATAGAAAAATCCCTAAGACTTGTCAGAGCGTAACGGTTGTGGGAACAAATGCAGCACAAACCGATGCCCTGTCAACCGCAGTGTTTGTTCTGGGCCCAGAAAAAGGCATGGCGTTGATTGAATCCTTGCCGGATATTGAAGGATTGATTGTGGATGCGCAAGGACGAGTTAGTGAATCAGCGGGATTAGACTTAGAGATTAGAAATTAGAGAATTGGAAAATTAGAGATTAGAGAATTAGATAATGATAATCCTAGCATTAAATAGCGGCAGCTCTTCCTTAAAATTTAAGCTCTACCTTTGGGAAGAGAGAAAAACCCTGATGAAAGGGGTGGTAGAGCGCATCGGCATTCCGGGTTCTTTTATCCGTTTTGATATTTATGGCAAAGGCGATAAAAAAATTGAAGAAGAGTGTGTAGATGTTAGGGCAGCACTTAAACTTGTCATTGATACTTTGAGCCAGGGAGAAAATGCTGTTATAGCAAAGCTTTCAGAGATTTCAGCGGTGGGGCAGCGGGTGGTGCACGGTGGAGAAAAATTTAAAAGTTCGGTCCTGATAAACGATGAAGTTTTAGAAGCGATTAAAAGCGTTAAAGACTTAGCTCCTCTGCATAACCCCTCCAACATTGCGGGAATTGAGGCGGCCCAGGAACTTTTACCGGACGTTCCTCAGGTTGCGGTTTTTGATACGGCTTTTCATCAAACCATGCCAGAGTCGGCTTTTTTGTATGCGGTTCCCTATGAATGGTATGGCATGTATGGGGTTAGGCGTTATGGTTTTCATGGTACTTCCCATCTTTATGTTTCTAGGAGATGTGCAACTATTTTGGGCAAAAAACCCCATGAGGTTAATTTAATCAGTATGCATATTGGAAATGGGGTGAGTATTTGCGCTGTGCGCGAGGGGAGATCAGTTGATACCAGCATGGGCTTAACCCCGCTAGAGGGAGTGGTAATGGGAACCCGCTGTGGCGACATTGATCCTGCCATTCCACTTTTTATGATAGAAAAAGAGGGCTTTTATGCCGAAGAAATTGACGGAATTTTAAATAAAAAATCCGGATTGCTGGGAATAACCGGCAAATACATGGACAGAAGAGATATTGATAAAGCGGCCGCGGCTGGAGACCGCCGCTGCCAACTCGCCGAGGAAATCGAAGCTTATCATTTAAAAAAATATGTGGGGTCCTACCTTGCCGCCTTAGGAAAAGTCGATGCGATTATTTTTACGGCCGGGGCGGGGGAGCGAAACTGGCAGCTGCGTCAAAGGTCAATGACAGGGCTTTCCCATTTTGGGGTGAAACTCGACGAGACAAAGAACCAAGCTGCGGTGAGCTACGAAAAGGAAGCTTTGATCTCAGCTGATGATTCAGCAGTTAAGATTTTTGTGATTCCAACCGACGAAGAACTAGTTTTTATCGAAGATGTGGTTGCTATTCTTGAGGGACGCTACGAAACCCACACCCATTTTAAGTATTCGTTTGAAGACCCCAACTACAAGAGGAAAAAACAGTGAATATAATTATTTACGAAGACGAAGGCTATAAAAATTTTGGCCCCTTGACCTTAACGCGGCCGGCTTACGACCTGCGTTGTGGTATAAACACCCTAGCCGAAAAAATCATGCGTCAGTATCCAAAAGCCAAGATCGATTTTAGCTGCCGCTATTATTTGCCTGGAAAAAAGGTAATGAAGTTTGAAAAAGGCCTCTTTATTAATGGTCGCATCCTTGCCCCGGCCCGACTGGCTAGAGAAATACCTCTCAAGGGCCGAGATGAAGTTTTCTATTCCGGGGACGAAATTGTTGCTATTCGCGCAGTTAGCCGCAACTTTGATCAGGTTCGTAAAAGATCCAAGGTCAAAAGAACAAAAATTAAGGTCGTAAAATTTCCCTGGGATTTGTTGGCTGAAAATGGTGGTCAGATAAAAGAGGACAAAAGATATTTAAGAGGGAAGGGAAAAAGCAAAGGCAAAAAAGACAAAACAGTTGTGATCTATAACCCCAAAGACGTAATTATTGATCAGGGCGCAGTGGTTGAGGCTGGCAGTGTTATTGATGCAAGGACTGGGCCAGTTTATATTGGTAAAGGCGCAATTATTAAACCGCTTACTTATTTAAAAGGACCGCTTTCAATCGGAGCCATGTGCCGAATTGGCGGTGAAGTGAGTGGATCTATTTTCCATGGCTTTAGCAATAAGCAGCATTATGGCTTTATTGGAAGCTCCTATATTGGGGAATGGGTTAATCTAGGAGCTGGCACGACTAATTCTAATCTTAAAAATAATTATGGATCCGTTAGAGTTGTTTTGGAAGGCAAGCCAGTGGATTCGGGCCACAAATTTGTGGGTTGTTTTGTGGCTGACCATGTAAAAACCGGCATTGGAACCTTAATCACTACCGGAGCAGTAATTGGGGTAGGGGCAAATATTTTTGGGGGAGGGGTTACTCCTAAAGTTGTGGCTTCATTTGCTTGGGGAGACAGGCAAAAATACGATCTTGAAAAAGCAATTAAGGCTATGAAGGAAATTATGAGACGAAGAGATAAAAATTTTAACCCTGAACAAGAAAGATTAATCCGCTATTTATATAAGCATCCAGAGTAATTTTTTTATTCCGTGACTGATCCTGCTTGTGCGATAGCCTTTTGTAGGGTGGCATCATCTATCAATTCTAGGCCAACAGCCATAGCGACTTCCCTTGTGTCAGCTAACCCCAGGATCCGGAGCGCACGGCGCTGATTGTTTTGATCAAGCAATAAAAGAGATGCTATAAGGGGGTTTTCTTTCCCTCTTTTTATTAAACCATCGCATACCAATTGGAGGGCCAAGGGGTTTCTGTTCGAAAATACACTATGAGTTAAAAGACGTGTTCGAAGTTCTGTGGCTTTTCCTTCCACTTCTCTCAAGGCTGCTCCTGATAGCCCTTTGGGGCCGACTTTAATTACTAATAATGTGTCATCAGCAGCGCGGTGTCCTGGCGAAACTCTGCTTTGTCCCCTGGCATGAGGTTTTAGTTTAATTTTCCCTCCTTCTAGACAAAAACCATACAGTTCAGCATGTTCATATAATTGTGCTCCCTCTGAAGTCGGGAAAAAGGGATTTCCAAATTCCCGAAAAGCAGCCGCATCTTCAATGGATGCGCCAGGAAGCAAGCGCAACATAGGCAAGCGGCCATCGGCAGGAAAAACAAAAGAAGACGCAGTAAAAGGCTCTCGGGTAATTAAGACAAAAGTTCTTATGTGTTGGTTAGCTGCTCTTTGATCAACTAGGTAATCATGTTCTGGATTGCTGGCGTCTGGATCGCTGGCATATTGATCAATGGGAGCGGGATCAAAAAGCTGGGTTACATAGGTTCCACCTAATGATTTGGCATGAAGTCTTGCGGCACGTTCGGCTTTATAAAAAGCATGACCGAGTTTGCTTAACCTATCTCTTTTTAATTGTTCTTTGGTTAGAACTTGAAAGGATATAATCCGTGGTTTTCCTGCTGCTTCTTGGGCGTCCTGGAGCGGGTCAATAAAATAGCCTCTCCAACCATACCATTTGCTCGTTGAGGGAGTCCTTAGATGATCTGCGATAGCACTTTTGCCCCGAGGAAGGAGATGGGCAGGTGCTTCTTCTAAGTTCTCTTGCAGCCAAGCGGCTAAGTAGTCTGCCTCGTCAAGGGTTTCGCAAATATAGCGTATCCCCAGAAAATCGACCATTTCTTGTATTTCAATCATTTCTTTTCCTAAGATAGCTGCAACTTCTTTGACCCTGCTGGTGTGGGAATGAATAGCACTCCCAGCGTTTGTTGCCAAATCCCTATTATCTTGTGCAACACGAATTAGATGACGACGAGCTTCATCGATTGTCATTCCAATAGCTTCTTCTTCTTTTCTTTGGGCAGCCGCATATTCTTTTGGACGAGCTATTTTAGCAACCAAGTCCCGCATATTATCGGCTAGATCCTTGAATTCCCTCAATTCTGCCAGCGGAGCGTATAACATTTCGATTTCTCTTTGGAAGGCCTGAGAAATCCCTGCGTTAGAGCGCACGAGTGCTCTTAATTTACTCATCTTGTTAGCTAATACCAGGATAAATACTCCGTATACACCCGTTCTAGAGTTAATACGATGCATGAAATTTTGGAGAGAGTATTGCCAGTCTGGTCGAAACAGGAAAGGAAAATGTGATACAAAGGCACTTTGCTGCATTAGCGGTTCTATTTTGGCCATTTCCGATTTAAGAAGGGCTGGTCTTGCTCTATCAAAGGTTGCAGTATCTCTTAACAAGGCAGCAGTTACGGTATTTACATCTCCCTTCATATCTCTTATTAGGCTTGCTTCATAGAGCAGATCTCTCACTGCCTGGTGTCCATTGCGCCTTAGACGTGCAGCAAAAGCTGATTTTAATTGGGCATAATTTACAGCAAAATTTAATTCGGAATGGGAAGTGAGATAAGCATGGGAAAAAGCATTAAAAATAAGAAAAGCGTGTTGGTTTTGTGCTGGTTTCCAAACATAACATTCCTCAAAATTATCTTCGCTCCGTGCTCTAATCAGGATTCCCTGTTCAAGGAGCTGTGGCGCATCTTGATAGAAGACCCAGAAGGATTCTCCTTTAGCATGGACTTCTGCATAAAAAGCTTTTTGGTCTTCTTCAAAATTGCGGGCTTCTATAAAAATAAAATGACCATTGTGACCGATGGTTTTAACAATTTGTCCGCGAGAAACCAAAAGACGGGCTTCCTCTTCATAAATATAAGCCTCAGCGGGCCCTTCTTTCTCATAGGCAAAGACCGTTTGGTGGAGGACCTCATCCATTCTGGCATGTGGAAAATAGCGCGTCCCTCGTTTTTTTGCACCTCGTGTTTCAAAGATTGTTTCTCTTTCAAGTAATTTTCCAATTTGCACTCCGATCTCGGCGCGGCTCACCTTAGCCAAAGGAGTATCCCCAAGTAGCCTTTTTGTTTCTCTGTGAAGTTTGCCCAGGGTTAAGGGGCGGGGTGCCCGGTCTAATATGGCACTAACCAGAGAAAGCGCTTGTTCTTCTTTGGTGCTCACAGCTGCTGCGTCCCGAAGGGAGCGAGGCGAGTCTGCTGCGTCCGCATCCTCAGCTTCTAGCGCACGTATCGTGAACTCGCCGGCTATATGGGCGATTTCAAATGTGTCCTCAAATACCGAGTTAAACTCAGCACTAAAGCGCTTAATTTGTCCTTCCCATACAACCTTACAAAAATGGTAATGCTTAAGGTTCTGTGGCAAAACACCAGCAAATTGCGGTTGGATAATTTTGTGTTTTTTTAAAAGAGCAACTAATCTTCCTCTTTGTTCCCCTGACAGCTTTTGGATTTGGCCTTGAATGCTTTTGGCGTTAGCAAAGCGGCTAGGCCAAAGCAGCCCAAAAAGCATGCTTAAAAACGGCGATGCGTATTTTTGCCACCGCGTGGCAGATAAATTGGTTGTAGTTAAAGCGGTTACACCCATATATATATCTATCGTCATTTTTATTGAAAAATTTCAGGTAAAAGTGTATTATGTTGGGAAGCATTGGCGGGTCGTCTAATGGCAGGACAACAGATTTTGATTCTGTTTATCGGGGTTCGAATCCCTGCCCGCCAGCCACTTGATACGAACAGATTCTGAAGGGGCAATTTTACTTTCGGTTACGCTAATTTTTGCCGGTTCTAACCTTTCCAGATATTCTTTTTCAAGTTCCGGATATTTTTCACCGATAGGTCGCAGCCATTCATTTACTTCAAGGCTTAACTGGCTATTTGAGATGATTGGATTTTTTCCCAGTGCGACAATGATTTCTCGCTTGGTTTGCATGTCTCCTTCGGCAAAAGCCTTGCGTGCATGGGAGGCAAAATCAAAGGTCTGTTCGGTCAGTTCTAACCATTTCTCAGCTCTGGTCTCGGTTGCTCTCAGCTTGCTTTTCAGTTCCCTTATTTTAGTTTGTAATTTTTCTTTCTCTCTTAAAAACTCCTCGTCGTCAATTAAATTTCTGTATCGCATCTGTGTTAGGGTATCCAGCTCTTTTTGAGTCTTTAAGAGTGATTTGCTCTGCATCCCATGAATCGTGCCTCTAGCCTCAATCTCTTGGTCATTCTGCTCATTTAAAACAGACAGAGCCCAATCTCTGAACTCCGGCAGGATAGTATAACGTCCAAGCATTTCTTCGACTTGTTTTTCTAGTGCCTCTTCCCTGATAGTTTTTCTCTGTGAGCAGTCAATCTCTTTTTTTCTTCTGGTGCAGTGATAATAAGTATATCTTCTGACTTCTCCGGTGCTCTTGATAAGTTTCTTTTTTTCTTCTGCGGTGTAAAGACAACCACACTCGGCACAGCGGATAAGACCTGTAAAAGCAAAGCTGTGAGTTTTTGGTCTTGGCTTTCCCTTTCTGCCCAGCAGGAATTGAACTCGGTCAAATTCTTCAAAGGTAACCATGGGTTCGTGCTTGCCTTTGTATAGCTTGCCGAAATATTCAAAGTCACCCGTATAATAAATATTATTAAAGATTCTATAAATGCTGCTTTTTGAGAGTTCTTTGTCTCCGGTTTTTCTGGTTTTCCTTGTTCTGAATCCCCATTCCTTGTTAGCCTTTTCCAGTATTTTTGGGGGAGTGTAACTACCGGTCAGCATTAAGTCCCACATTTTGCGTATTAGAGGAAATCGGACAGGGTCTTTAACAATTATTGATTCGTTTGTTACTTCGTTTCTCCGGTTTAAATAACCGAGCGGGGCAAGGTTTGGAGACCAGCCCCTTTCCGCTTTGCCAGTAGTTCCTCTTATAACGTCTTTTCTCAGGTTGATGATATATTGGTTAGCCTCTCCGGATTCAACATTAAAAAGAATGACATTATCGTCCGGCAAGTGTTCTTTGTGTGGCGTAAGAATAGATTGAATTTTTTCTTCTTGTAGCAACCAGCTTAGTTTTCCGCTGTCAACCGGATTACGACTTAGGCGGTTTAGTTTCCAGCCTAAAATCCCGTTTGCCTCACCAGCCTCAATCTTCTTTATCATCTCATCAAAGGCAGGTCTATTGTTTGGCCTTTTAGCTGACTTGGATTCTTGAAAGATTTCTATTATTTGTATTTTTTTACTTTTAGCAAGTTCTTTCAATTTGCTAATCTGGTCAGAGATAGACTGGATTTGCCTTGTCTCATCCTCTGATGATTTACGGGCGTATAGAAAATATTTGATTTTTTCTCTATTGTTTTGCATTTGCTTGTGCAACGACGTTCCCCTTATATGTGACAATGACACTGACATGGCTTACACCGAGTTTCTCTTTTTTGAATTTAGAGAAAAAGGCAGCGTTCATCTTGGCAACTAAATCATACTCACCTTGTGTTTGCGGTTTAATGAAGTTTATATACAAAACAGACCTGTCTACCTTAATGCTGTCAATGTCAGGGCTATCAGCAGCTACATCCTTAAACCTTTCGTAAACCATTTGCTGATACCTTGCGCCTCCCTCGGTAAGCCTTTCAGGTTTTTTAGGGGCGGAGCTCTTTTCGGTATCAAATAAATTGCCAATACTTCCTACGATGAGTAATCCGACAAAAATAATACCTGCCCATGCCCAAAAGCCTAGTTTTTTATTTTGTTCAACCATGTTTTTGCCCTCCTTTGCACCAGATTGCACCATTTAAGTAATATTACCTCGGCTTAACCTTTTCCCCTTAAAAATCCCTTTGGCATTTGTTGCAATGAAATTTATTTTCTTTCATTGTTATTCCCCACACAATCATTATTAAGCCTAAACCAAAAACGGGGGTAAAGAACAATCCTAATATTATCAATATCCATCCTTGAGTTTTAATTGCCCTTTTAACTTTCAGGTCTTTCCCGTGACAAAAAGAACATTCCACGTTTGACAATGTTTGCACCTCTTCTTCCTCCTTCTTTCTTTGCAGTCCCATGTTGTAGATAACCAGAAAAATGATTATCAAAAGAACAATAAACAAATCAATATAGGTATTTCCTGTCATTTACACATACCCCCTTTTATATAATGGATACTATCGGTTGTTTATCAATGCTAGCACAATGGATATGATAGTGTCCATAGATGAAAGCAATAGCTTCATACAAACCGAATAAAAAACTTCTCCTAGCCTTGGCTTTAGAGATTAAAAAACTGCGAAAAGGCCAAAACTTAACTATTGAACAATTATCTGAAATCTGTGGGCTGCATAGCAAATACCTGCAGACCATTGAAAGGGGGGAGAGAAATATTTCTGTTTCTGTCTTAGTGCAAATTGCAGGAGCGTTGCCTGTAAACCCCACTAAACTTTTAGCAAAAGCCTTGAAATCTGCATAACGCTTATGGTCTATCATTATTAACTCTCAATTGCCTTTCTCCTTCAGGGTCAACATGGTTTAGTTTGACGCCAAAAATTTTTTCCCAGCGCTCTATAATCTCTGCATAGGAAACTGGTTCTGGTGGCTCTGGGGGGATTCCTACCAGCGCCATAGCTCTTATCATGTGGCCTGATAAGGCGCCGATGCAGTTTGCGCTTTTGACGTCAATCTCTCCAAACCTAACTCTGTTAATAATGTCAGCTAGTAATAAAACTATATGTTTCGGTTTTTTTAGCCTCATTTTGGATAATGGTTTTTTTGTTTTAATAACTCGCATTTGCCCTCAGCGGGCTTGGCCTTGTTTCTTTTCCTCTTCGGAAATATTGGGATTATGAAGGTAACAAAAATCACTATTTGTCATAGAATTTGCCTTACACTGAGAACCGTTCTCTTTTACGTGTTTACATTGCATATTGTTCCTCCTTGCATATAACTAAGTTATAGGGGGCGTCCCTTCAACATTGTTGTTGACTTTATCTACCCCACCATCCAACTCACTATTGTTTTGTTGGTTTAATATAGTGAGTGAGATGGTAGGGTAAATTAGCATTTTCCTCTTATCATTTGGGTCTGATTCTTGAGTTATTAACCCAGCATTTTCAAGCATGGGGATGATTTGTTGTCGCAAAAGCCAATCGGCTATGTTTCTCCCATATACTTGAAGATGCTTTTGCGTTATTGTTCGCCTTGATAATCCATTCCATTCATCAATACTCCTGTTTTTATCTTGATTTATCTCTTTCCAAGCAGAAACAATAACATCTTGGTATAGCTGATAAATATACGGAGGTAAATTAAACTCCTGACTCTCAGATATAATATGCCATGCTCTAAAGGCATCTTTGATATCATCTTCATTTGCTATGATTGTTGAATCATTTCTTTCCCTAAACCATAAATTAAGCAAGGCAAAAGCCTTAATTAGTGAAATAATACGTCCGATATCACGTTGATGTCTTGGCTTTAATATTTTATTTTCAGTAAAAAATGTTTCTTCAATTTTTTCGGATGATCCTATTATTATATTTTTAATTTTTGCTTGTTTAATTGCCCTTATCCGTTCTTTGATTGATTTGCGTTCTGGATTATCTTCCAATAAACGCTTATATGTTTCGCTATCTGTTTCTTTTTTTATTTTCTGGTATATTGCTTCTCGTATTTTTTCTCGACTTGTTTCTGGGCTTAACAACAAAAACCTGGTTGACTCTTGTTCATCTATTGTTAATCCTGCTGTGCAGAATATTACTGATGGAAACCCTTTTAAGAAAATGTTTTTGGTTCTTAGTCCCGATTTTTGTGATTTGTCAGTAATCTTTATCCGTATTTCTTTTTTATCATGAGAAAGTAGTGGCCGCAAATGTTGCAAAAGAAGAGTGTGGGGTTGATCTAAAAATATCAATATCTTTCGGGATAAATCAACCGTATATCCACCTTTTTCTTTTTCAAATACTCCAAAATCGTGGAAAAAGGCTGTGGGGCTACAATAACCCACCTCAACCACATCTTCTTGGGGGAAAAGCTGTGCAATTTCAGTAGGAATATACGATTTGCCAGTTGATGACGGAGCATTAAAACTAATATTCAACTGCGAATCTTCAGTATAAGCAGAAAGTTCACACAGGAAAGTTATCAGCTTATTTTCCTCGTCTCTTTTAATTGTCAATCCTAATATTGCTATGAGTTCTTGTGCGGATAATGGCTCAAATTGAGATGTATCTATTTTTTCTGGATACTCTTTTGCGTATTTGCCTAACAAGTCCACAGGGGCACCTTTGAGCTTAACAAAATAATCTGTTATATCTCCACCACTACCAACTTCCTCTGGCAAAGTAATGAGATAAATTTCATTACCACCACTTATATTGAGTGTTTCTGCTATCCTCTTGGCTCCTTTTTTGCCTGCTTCATCATTATCAAAACAAATATAAATTTTCTTGCCTTTCCCTAGCAGATCAAGCCATTCTTTTTTAAATGTCATTGCTCCATGAGTAGAAGTAATAGCTGGTATACCTTTTGAAATTAGCAATAGCCTATCTAGCTCGCCCTCACAAATAACAATTAATTTATCGTTGTTTTGTAGTATTTCCCAGTCATAAAGTTGAGTTTCTATTCCTTTGGGATAAGTCTTTTTTTCATTGCCCATATTTGGGTCTTGTCGTAATTTAAAAAAAACAAAGTTTCCCTCTGTATCTTTAATCGGGATGGTAATCCACCACTTGCCATAGAACTTACCCCAACCTAGCTGATAACCCCTTATAGCAGCCTCAGAAAGGCCTCTGGCGTTTAAGTAGTGTTGAATATGAGCGGGAAGACTTTTGTGACATTTTTCCACTAAATCAAGTGTAAATTGGGAGTTTGGTTTTTTCTTTGGATTTAAAGCAATTTCATTAATGCTATCACCAAAGTGTTTTGCAAGCGTTATGATGTTGCCTTTTTCCCCGCATTTTTTGCAATCGTATTGTCCTGTTTCAATGCTAAAATAAAGATGACATTCCTGTCCGTTGCTGTCGCTATCACAGCCACTGAACAAGCAATGGGTTATTATTTCACCATTTCTTTCTTTGTAAATCACCCCTTTTTTGTCCAAATATTCTTTAATTGTAATTGTTTCTAGGTCCATTTTAGTCCCTCCGTTTGTTTTTGTGGTAGCAAATATTTCCGTTTTTTTTGATTGACCGACAAGCTAATTCAATAATATGAACAAGCCTTCTCCCTTTCTCATATGCCTCCTCTCGGCTAATCTCTTTGCCCAATATGTTTTTATATAGAGCGCGAAATTTTTCTATCTTCTCGTTTGATAACATGTTTTATTACCCACTATAAATCCGGTTCTTTAGCATTTTTATATTGTCAAAATAACTTCTGGCTTTAACTTGAAGGGTATTTACCCAATAATTATTAACGGCTTTTTCAATATCGACCTGCCGGTAGAATATAAATTGAACCTTGCGGGGGTCAGCCTTTTCTAGGGAAGCAATTTCATATCCAGCACTGATAAGGGCAGCCGAGCACCCCAAATCGCAGGTTGAAAAACAGTCTTCGTTAATGTTGAGGGAGAGATTCTGAGGCCTATTCCTTTTTAATTTATCCATCATTTTTTTGTCCTATTTGTTTGTCGAAATTGTTTCTAGGGTATCCAGTTGTTACTATGTGGACAAAAGTGACATTTAGTAGTAATATTCTGAATAGATAAATTAAATGAATATAGATATATTAGAATTTGCTGCCAGACAAATAGAAATCCTCAACAATGCTTTCTATGTTGAAAGGGACTTTACTATTTTTGATGCCATTTTTAAAACTTTTGAAGAGAACTATCCTCATTTCAAACCCAATTCCTCATACGTGCTTCCTGTTGTCATAGAAAAGTTGCCTGAAAAATTAAAAAAGAAATACCTCTTTAAATTATGTGCGAACTATAAGTTTTTAAAGGAAAAACAACAAAACAGGAAAATCTCACTTGACAATGCACTAGCCGTGATAAAGGGATACATCATAAGATTGAATCTTGCCCTTATTATTACTAAATACGATGCTAATGGCAGAATCATGGCTGGGTATGACGAAAAAAAGAATATTGAGACAAACATATTAAGAATAGACATTAGGCTTTCACAAAAATACACTGGCACCAAAACAAAGAAGGAAATAAGCGGTTATAAACACCCTGATAATTGTTTGATTTTTAAAAACAGAAGTATTAAATATGGTATACGTCCTTATTGTGCCCGAATTATTGTTTTGGGCAAAAAGAATAGTTATGATGATATATTGGCTCAAATTATATACTACGTCTTGTATTCCCTGGAAAATAGGTTTATTCAAAGTCGTGATAGTAAAATCTATTCATTTTTTTGTAGTTATACAGGAAATCTAATAAATAAATTGAAATATAGAAAATATGAGTCTTTCGCAAAGATTATTGATGGTGAAAAGGATGTTATCATAAGCAAGACAAGGAATTCCCTCTTGAAAAATTATGTGAAGCCTTTATATTCTGGCTCGTTTAAAGGGTATTTGTCTAAAGTTATTGATGGACATATAAAAGATACGATACGCATAGCAAGTAACAATAAAAATGTTATGGAGGATGAAGAAACTTTATTTTTTGGCGAAGCTGGTCATGATACTCATCGCCGTCTTATAAATGGCAATGAATATTTGTTTCCTAGTGAAAGAAAACATGCTGAAATGGGAGTAAAAAAGGATGCTTTCTATAAGATGATTCAAAGAGGGAAAATTAAGGCAAAAAGAACAACCGACGGGAAGCTGGTCTACGATAATGATTTGATGGCTAATGTAAAAAATGCCGTTGAGGAGAAAAACATTAAAACTCGCATCATTTTAAGTTATATGAAAAACAGAAATGTTAATAAGAACTCCGCTATAAAGTGGCTATCAAGGATGAGGAAAAAAGGGTTAAGCCTTCGTCAGATTGCAGAAATTACACAAACAAGCTGTAATTGTTGATACGTATGATTTAAACCCCTATACTTGATATTAGGGGGCTAGAAAGAAACAAGTAAGTGTTGCGTTAGGAAATTGAATAGGCATGATTTCAAGAAAAAATCTAAAACAAATTGCAAAAGCACGCTTAAAAGACTCTAAAATCCTTTGTAAAAATGGACGATATGATGGAGCTGTATATCTGTGCGGATATGCTGTTGAAGTGACATTGAAAGCAAAGATATGTAAAACCTTGAATTGGAAAGGATTTCCAGAAAGTTCTAAGGAATTTGAGCATTACAAAAGTTTTAAAACTCATAACCTTGATGTCCTATTGAAATTGTCTGGGCACGAACTTGTTGTTAAATCGAAATATTTAGCCGATTGGTCTATAATTGCCCAGTGGGACCCAGAGGTTAGGTATAAACAAATTGGAAGCGCAGCTGAGGTTGATGCAAAAAATATCATATCATCTACAAGAAATATTCTAGGTGCCTTATGAATAAATTGGTTGAAAAACTAAAAATAATCGAAGATAGAATAATTAAAGAGCAAGGGGAATTCGTTCTTCTGGCTTTATTCTTAAGAGAAGATGCTCAAGATAAATGGGATTTAATTGTGAGTGCGAATTGGTTTGAGGAAGATACAAAAAAAACGTTGGATTATCTCGTTGACAAGTTGAATGGCGTTTTGGAACAAGATGATAAAATACAAATTTCGAGAGTAGTTATGTTGAAACCATCCGACCCATTTGTAAAAAGCATAAATAGTGTTATTAAGGCAAAACATGGTGCAGCACATTTTGTTAATTGTCGATTTAACAATCTTTATGTTAAAGAAGCAATTATTATAACTTCCACAAGCTCCAATGGACAAAGGGCTAGTTAGAATACAAAGGAGATAAACTTATGACAATCGCAATAGCAATAGCTGTTCCTGACGGAATTGCTCTTGCTGCTGATACACAGGTGACTTGGAGTCAGACTATAGTTAAAGCAATAGAAAAAGGAACCGGGAAAGAGTTTGAACTAGAGAGGCCTATTTCAATTCCTATCGGTTGGGCAAAAATGTCAAGGAAACTGTTCCCTTTAAAATTTAAAGAATATCAATTTACTGTATGTGTTGCTGGTGTTGCTATTCTAAATTCCAAAACAATCTATTCAATTTTTAAGTCGATGGAAAAAGCATACAGTGGCAATCAAAATCCCAAAGACATTATTGATTATCTGGCCAAGGGTATAAAAGACCAATTCAAGCTACATTACAAAACTGAGGAACTTTCAAGGATCGGTTTAAATATTCTAGAATTTATTATTTCCGGTTACGAAAATCAAGACGTTTCAAAACCTTTCATTGAGTCTCACATGGTTTTTTCTGGCGAAATCAATATAAACGGCAAAAAAGATACTTCTGGTCACCGAGTAACATGGGGAAACTCTGATCAAACAAATAGATATGGGGGATGCTGGATTGGGAGACAAGAATTTATTAGTCACATAATAAGCCACAAAAACAATCAATTGCCACCAATCCAAGGGCAATTTGGATTCATGACGCTTGCTGATGCAATTGACTATACTAAATTCCTGGTTAATTTTACTTGTGATTTTCAACGATTTGCAATAATGGTTCCTGACTGTGGCCGTCCAATCATAAGTGCAACATTAACTCCCGAAGAATACAAAGAAGAAATAATTTATTAAGTTGGGAATTTAAACTACCCCAGTCTTGCCTGCAATACTTAAACACACCTTTGGCACAAAAATATACTCAGATGACCGTTGAATGATGGTTCTAACGTCGTTCACGATGGTCAGATTTTTTCGAAGAAAAAAGCTGGTATCGCGTTCAGCGATAGGATTGTGCGCAGCACAATCGGGCAGGGATGAGAAAGGTATTTTTCGCTGACGAATAGGAAGAAAAGCGAGCGACACCCGCACCCTAGTGCGGTGAGCGAGCGGCAGAAAAATAGCATGTCCCGGAGCCGTCGCCCCAGCGACGCGGAGGACGAATCCCCAGCCGCCAGTTCCTCGACTCGCCTCTCAAGTTCGCTTGCTATAAATCCGCGAAGGGCAGTCACTTTGGATTCGAACTTTTATTTAGTGGAGTATTTTGTTAAAGCCTTTTGGCCGGATTTCTTTAACAGCTTGTGTTTAGCGCCATAAAGGAGATCTCTGCTGGCGGTTGCGCTGGAAATATTTTTGTGAAAAGATAAATAATCTTTTCGCGAAAAGGTTTGCTTTTTAAAATGATCTCTGGCCAACATTATTCTGCTTTTTGCTGTTTGCGGGGAAGATCTGAAATCCTTGAAAAAAGTTTGTGTTGCTAAATAAATAGCTTGTAACATGAATTCAATAAATTTTGTTGAGCTACCCGTTTTGTCAGACTGCGCCAAAGCTCGGTAGTATTGTTTCTGCTTATTTTTAACAATCGATTCAATGGGGATATATTCAAAGATTGGATGGAAATTGAGCAAAATAATCGTTTGCCAAAGGCGTCCCAATCGTCCATTGCCATCAGAAAATGGATGGATAAATTCCAACTCATAATGGAAAATACTCGATTTGATTAAGGGATGAAGATTATCTTTCTTTTTTATGAAGCTGAAAAGATTTTCCATCAGCCGGGGTACCATTTGATATTTTGGCGCCATATGTGCAATTTTGTTTCCTTGGAAAATACCGACATTTCTTGTTCTTAATCGGCCGGCGTCTTCTATCAGGTTTTCCATCATAATTTTATGTGCTTGCAGGAGGGAGATGAGCTTTCCAGCTTTATAGGAGCGAATTAGTTCATAGACACGGATGGCATTTTTAACCTCCAGAATGTCTTTTTTTGGGCCAATTACTCTTTTGTTGTTTATTAAATCAGTTACTTGCTCTTCGGTTAACCGATTGCCCTCAATGGCCAAGGAGGAAAAGACCGTTTTAATCCGACTTTGTCTTCTGAGCTTGGGCTGGGGAACTGGCATCTTCAGGCTCTCTATTTGTCCCAGAAGATGGGTGATTTCTGAGCATAAATTTAGAATCTTCGCCGTTATCTTAAATGGTGGCCGCATATATTGATAGTATCATATGATGCTATCATAGTCAAGGCTAAAATGCTATCTATTTTCCCTCTTGTGTTTCATAACCTTGTGGACCATTTTGCCAAAGCTTTGATCTTTGCGGCGCTTCTCAAGTTTTGTCATGGCGTAATAATCTGATTCTTTTTTTAGTTTTAAGTAATTCAAATATTTGCTTTTATCAATTTCTCTCGCATCAACTGCTGCTAAAACTCTGCAGCCGGTTTCGTGGGTGTGGGTGCAGTCAGAAAATTTGCAGCTTTTCGCCAGCCGGCTAATTTCGAAAAAAACACTTTCAACGCCGTCTCCCGCATCAGCAATTCCCACTTCCCGCATGCCGGGGTTATCTATTACCATCCCGCCATTTTCTAGCACAAACAATTCCCGGTGGGTGGTGGCATGCTTTCCCTTTTTAGTGCTGATGCTGATATTTCGGGTCTTTAAGACATTTTTGCCAAGGAGCTTATTGATGATAGAAGATTTTCCAACACCTGAGGAACCCAGAAAGCAGTAGATTTTTTGTTTTTTTATCGCTTTAGCCAGTTCGGCAATTCCGTTGTTATCGAGCACGCTGGTGGTTAGAATCTTAATTTTCTTAAATCGTTTTATTATTTGAGATACTTTTTCTTTGAGCTCGGATTTTGAGATTAAATCAATCTTATTTAATACAATTACCGGTTTAATCTTGCCGGCGGAAGCTATACTCAAATAGCGATCAAAGCGATTAAGATTAAAATCGCGATCAACGGCTTGGACAATAAATGCTACATCAATATTAGTAGCAATAATTTGGGGGGCATCTTTTCCTGCTGCCTTTCTTTGAAGGATGGTCTTTCTTGGCAAAACCTCATGGATTAAGACGTGATTGCCATCGAGTTTTGATATTTTAACCTTATCGCCAACAACGGGGTAATCAGCTTGTGATCCAGCTCCATACATCATTTTTCCGGTAATCTCTGCCCAGAGTTCACGCTCAGCTGTCCTTACCCGATATTTTCCTCGGTGGTGAGCAACTACCCTGGCAACAGAAAAAACTTGATCTTTTTGTCTCATATGAGGTTAAATTATACCATGGCTTGTCCCGATAAATCGGTGCTCGCTCGACATAAATCCACGAAGGGTACGGATTTCCTATCTCCCACCTAAGACACAAGTGTTTTTCTTATCCGACATTTTCACCTGCAAATTTACGAGCGAAGCCAGGTATTGAAATGTTTTCGGAGTGTAAAAAGCGATATGGGTGCTGTCGCGGCGGTACCACCATTTCTTAAAGCCTTCCTCATCATTGGGATGAAATAGAGTCATGATTGCCAAAATCCCATCTTTATTTAAAAGGGATTTAAGTAACTTTAAGGTAGCGACGGGGTCTTTAAGGTGCTCAAAAACTTCAGTGGTCGTTATCAGGTCGTATTTTTTGTTTTGATAGATTTTTTCGGGTGCAAAATGTTTATCATAGATATCCGTTTTGAAACCTTCTTGACGTAAAAGCTCTGCTAGGACTGGTCCGGGGCCTGCGCCAAAATCAAGGGCGGTTGATATTTGCGACTTATAAGGCTCAATCGCCTTATTGATAAACTCGCGAAACATTTGGACATAGCCCTCATTCTCCATGCTGTTTTGGTGAAAAGAATACTCCTTTTTTTCTTGATCCGGGCGGACAATTTTGCTTTCATCCAAAAAGACAAACTCACAATTGTTGCAGTAATAATAATTGTGATCATATTGGGGGTCAAATATCGTGCGCGTATCTTGTGAACATATTTTACAAGCGGTCATGGTGTTAAGCTTTCGGTTTTAGCACAAACACTCCAGCCCAAGGAGTTTTTTGCCAACCGCCAACCATATCAAAGGGGTGAAATTCTGCAATTTCAAAAGGAGAAGCAGCTATTGCATCTTGCCACTCTTGCCAGCTAATTACTTTTTGTCCTGAAATAGCATGGAAAAACAAATAAGCCGCTGCAACCGAGTGATGCGGCTGCCGCAGCAATATTTCAGCCGGAATATCAAATATTTCACAAATTACCAGCCCTTGGTCACAGCCCAGGTTCTCACGGTAGGCTGAAAGTAGATCAACTAAATTAACATCTTCTTGCCCGAGTACTTCGTGAAAAATAAACCATACGGTGTAGAGTAAATCGTTGGGATCAGATCCCTTGTCTCTTATTGTCCTTGCAATTTTGGCCGGATCTTTTACGTTTCCTTGCTCAATTATGGCTCCTTCGTCCAAAAGATCTCGGGCAACGTCTAAAGAAACTTTTTCCAAATCAAACCCAAATAATTTTGCTCCCGGTAGCCATTTTCTAGCATAGCTTCTAAGAAAATCGCCGCTCCCACAGCCAATATCGCAAAATCCTTTAGCTAAACTCCGCCTTATAAAGCTTTCTGCCGCTTTAAAATATTTTCCATGATTAGCCCCCGAACCCAAAACATTGGGCCCGCGATCCACATGTAATGCTCCTGTGCCACTAAAAAGAACTTGATCCATGTAATATATGTAGTCAGTATACGAGTGAGGAACACCAAACGCCGCCGCTCTTTTAAAAATATATTCACCGCTTCTGGTTAAAGTGATTGTCTCCCTTTCAATTTGTACCCAGCCCAAACGTTCGAAATATTGCATACCAGCAAGAATATTGCGTTGATTAGTCTCTTCGCCCTCCGCAGCTTCCACAATTGTATTAATCGTGATGGGACCGTTAAGCATGTCAGCAATAACATTTCTTCTTTTAAGCGCAACTAAAATATGGGCCGTAAACATCCCCTCAATAGCTTGGATAAGAACATAACGCGGTTTTTCAACGCCGGTATAACCCACTCTTTCGGTAATCCGATAAGACTGATACTCGTCAACCAAGCTTGGCCCAACCCCCGAGAAAAATTCTCCCGCAGCGCGAAACAATGCTTGTGTCGGTTTTGTCCATTGCAGTGCAATGCCTGCTATGGTTAGCAAATCTCGGCCTCTGGCGCGAATTGCACCATCAACCGGCAAGCTGCTAGTTGGCAGCGGTTTTAACCCTGATCTCTTGATCGCGCTACCCACACTTAATCCAAATCTTAGCGGTCTACTTTTAGATAATTTTGCCGAAGTACTACCTCTTGACATATTTAAATATTCCTTTTTTTCATACTAAAAAACCATGCTATCTGCTGTTTATCTATTTATTCCTCGATCGTTTCTAGAATAAATTTCACTAAAAAAGATAAGATTTCAGAAAAAGATTGGGCCATGGTGATCTGCAATTATAGCGCAATTTTATAGGCTAAGGGTAGCTTGGATGTGGGAAGTTTGCTTGGCATAGCTCTCTTGTTAGTCCCCGCAAATTTTGCTATACTTCTCATTAAATGCCCCCTAAAAGTAAGAAAAGTAGGAATAATAAAGCTAAAAGAAGGGCCAGGAATGGGAAGCAGCCTGAGCCGAGTCATTCTAAATTTAAACAGGATGTAGTCGGTATTTTGCTTTTGGCTCTGGCGGTCTTTGTCTTTGTGGCTAATCTTTCAACCGCAACGGGTTTGATTGGCTTTTTTGTGGTCAAAACCTTTTTGCGTTCGGCCATAGGGGTGGGGGTACTTGTCCTTCCATTTTTTATTGCCATTTATGGAGCTATTCTGCTCCTGCGCCATGAAGTAAAAGAGCTGGCGGTTCGCTTGATCGGCCTTTTAATCTTATTTTTAACCTATATAACCGTTGCCCAGTTTTACTCCGGTGATTATTTTATCGATGCCACCTCAATTTATTTTAGAGGGGCGGGGGGAGTCATTGGCTATGGTATCCATTATGCCTTAGTGCGTACCATTGGGGTGTGGGGTTCTTATATTATCTTAACCGCTGCTGCGGTAATTGGTGTTCTGATGCTTTGTAATGTTACTGTCCTAAGCATTGTTTCGTTTATAAAACATGTTTTTGCACCAGCAACTGAGCAAGAGAAACTAAAGATCCCAGCCAAAAAGGAGCCAGAAAAGAAAGGCGTCCAACTTACGCTGCCAACTAAAAAAGAAGAGAAAAAAACGGAAGCAAAACTAACACCACCACCACCTCCACCGCCACCGGTCATTATTTCGTCGACCATTACCAAAGAAGAAAAAGAATATAAGGAAAAACCCAAAGCCCGAAAAGAGCCTTATTTAACTGCGCATAAAGAGCCCAGGGTTGTTCAAGAAAAAGTCAATGTTATCGGTGATTACAAGCTGCCCCCTTTGAGCTTGCTTGAGGATCAAACCGCCAAGGAAATAAAAGAGGCGCAAGATATGCAGGGCCAAATTAATGCGCGCAAAGACCAGCTTGAGGCAGCCTTGCGAAGCTTTGGAGTAGGGGCCCATGTGGTGGCTATTTTTCAGGGGCCGGCGGTAACGCGCTATGAATTGCAGCCTGAGCCCGGAGTAAAAATAAGCCGCATCCATAATTTAGCCAATGATATTTCTTTGGCCCTGGCAGCCCAGGGCATTCGCATTGAAGCTCCGGTTCCCGGAAAATCTGTGGTAGGAATTGAAGTTCCTAATCCAGCGGTAACACCGGTTAGAATAAAAGAAATTGCCAGCAGCAAAACCTTTCAACACAAAGCCTCAAAACTGGCTTTTTGTTTAGGTAAAGACCTTTCCGGCCATCCGGTAGTTGGTGATTTAGAGACGATGCCGCATTTATTGATTGCTGGAACAACTGGCTCTGGTAAAAGCGTGTGTATTAACTCTTTGATAACCAGCTTGCTCTTGCGGGCTACGCCTAATGATGTAAAGTTCATTATGATTGATCCAAAAATGGTTGAACTTTCTATGTTTAACGGGATTGGCCATCTCTTGGCCCCAGTTGTTACTAATGTAAAAAAAGCAGCGATAACACTTAAAGTCTGGGTGCTGCAAGAAATGAACCGACGCTATGAGCTCTTCCACGCTAAGGGGGCCCGCAACCTTGCTGCTTATAATAAAAGAATGAATGATCCGGCCGACAGGCTGCCCCACATCGTTGTGATTGTCGATGAGCTGGCTGACCTTATGATGGTTGCGGCCCATGAGGTTGAAGGTGCTATTTGTCGAATTGCGCAGATGGCAAGAGCCACCGGTATTCACATGGTTATAGCTACTCAGCGGCCGTCAGTTGATGTTATTACGGGATTAATTAAAGCCAACATTCCATCGCGGGTTGCTTTTGCCGTTGCCACCCAGATTGATTCACGGGTAATTCTTGACAGCTCTGGGGCCGAAAAGCTTTTAGGGCGTGGAGATATGCTCTATAACCCAATCGGGGCCATGAAGCCCACTCGCGTGCAAGGGGCTTTTGTTACAGATCCAGAAATCGAAGCGGTTATTGATTTTATTAAAAAACAGTGCGAGCCCGAATATATTGAAGAAATTGCTACTATCAAAGCCATAGAGTTGACTGGGGAAAAAGGCGCCGGATCCGGTGCAGAGGATAAGGACAGCCTTTTTAATGAGGTGGCAAAATTAATTGTGACCAGTGGACAGGCTTCCACCTCGTATGTTCAGAGAAAATTCAGGATTGGCTATAATCGCGCCGCCCGCTTGATGGATGAAATGGAAACCGCAGGCGTTGTTTCGGCACCTGAAGGAGAAAACAAACCCCGCCGTATCCTCGTTACTTCTGAGTCCCTTAAAGACTTGGGGATTGAATAAAAACTTCATGAAGGCCTTTCTTGAATGTATTTCGTGTATAATCCGCCAAACCATTGATATTTTGCAGAGGAATGTAAAGAGTGAGAAGAAGCGCCAGAAAATACTTTTGGCTGTTGTCAAAAAGCTAGCTAAAATTGACATCCACCAGATGACGCCGCCGGAAGCTACTAAATATGCCCATGATGAAATCCAGCGCTTAAGCGGCATTAAAGATCTTTATAAAGAACCAAAAAAACAAAATAATCGCGAAGCCCTGGAGCTTTATCCCTATTTAAAAAGATTGGTGAAAAAAGCCCATGATCCATTGCTTATGGCCATTCGCCTGGCCATTGCTGGAAATATTATTGATTACGGCGCCTTGGCTGATTTTAATATTAAAAATACCATAAAAGAGGTATTGAA
>JABMSE010000060.1 GCA_013204645.1 Candidatus Saganbacteria bacterium
AGAGCATCTGCCTTTTAAGCAGAGGGTCCTGAGTTCGAGCCTCAGCCGGGTCATTCTCCTTCGCTCCGATGAGATCGGAGCTATGGAGAATATCCTTCGAAGTCCTGATAAATCGGGACGTAGGAGGATCATGTGGCGCGGTAGCTCAGTTGGTAGAGCAGCGGACTGAAAATCCGCGTGTCGCCGGTTCAATCCCGGCCTGCGCCATTCTCCAAAAAAAGAGGTAAGAATTTAATGATGGATAAAATACGGGATCTTTTTAAGATGAAGTTTGCTAGTCTCTGGCTGTTTGTTTTAGTTATGGCAGTTTCTCTTTTGGCTTTGCGCTTGGGTTTTTTGGGTCAACATAGTCCCAGCCTAGAAGAGGTTTTAGTGCGTAACCAGGCCATCGGTGGTCACGGACTGTCTATTGTTGTTGCTTCCCTGCTGGCCCTTTCTCTGGCTACCCTTTCAGCTGCTAAGGGATATGAGATTTATAGGCGCAATAAAGCCGTGGCAGTTTCTATCTTGCCCGAAGATACTCTTCTACCTGAAAATAGTGAAAAAGATGCCTTGGCAACTGAATTAAAAGACAAAATATCGGAATTAACAAAAGAGCTGGAGGGTTCCGCTGAAATCACCCAGGAAATTATGCACGAAAACTCCGAGCTAAAAGATAAGCTAAAAGATGCGGCACCACAATTGGAGGAAATAACGCGAGCTGAGCAAACCTTAAGAAAGGCAAATATTTCGTTGAGCAAAGAATGTGAAAGATTGAAGGCAGACAATGAAATCTTAATAGCTAAAAATTCAAAGAAAACAAAGCTTAAAAAAGCAAAAGCAAGGCGTCGTACCAAGAAATGAAGAAAGCATTTATAATTCTTTTATCCCTTTTCCTCTTTAGTTCTGCTTCTTTTTCTCAATTTACCTTTTATTTGATTGACAATTTTGAAAGTGGAAAATTTCTTGAAGGCTCAAAATGGTGGCGCTTTGGGGATTTAGATGTGACAATTGTTTCCAACCCCAAACCCTTGAATCGCGATTTAATTGCTGAATCATGTGGTGATTATTCGCTTAATTTTTCAGGCAGGACTAATAATTGGTATGTGGGTGGAATTGGGACTGATTTGGGGGTTGATGCTTCCAGATTTTCGCGTTTCCAGATTGATATCTACGGCAATGATGAATATCATGGCAAAATAAAAATTGAGTTTTTTGACGATGATAATTTTAATTATAGTATAGAACAGGATCCTAAAAAAGATTATGATCCAGTTTACGATGACAAATGGGTTGCAGAAATTACCATTCAGGGGAAAGGATTTACTAGGACCTCTATTCCATTTACTGCTTTTTATGACGTTAATCCGGGAGTAGGCGATGATATCTGGAATCCCAACCAGGAAGATGGGTCCGGAGGGTTGCTTAAAATGCAGTTAGTTGCAATTGCACAAAGACAAAAATCCAAAATTGATTTTAATGTAGATAATTTCTTGTTAACCTTTTGATTAGGAGGGCAAAATGAAAAAAATATCAGTCTTTTTGGTTTTAATTTTAATGCTTTTGGCTAGTGCTGCCTTAGGCTTGGAGGATGAACTTATCAATCCCGAAGATTTAAGTCTTAAGGCGGGTCCAACTGAGCCTGGAGAAGAACTCTCTCTGCTATGGCTTGAGTCATTTGTTTACCCCAAGAAAGTATCAGATGACAAAATCATATCCCTGGGTGTTAGGCTCACTTCAAAAATTAATGCTGTAAACGCCAATTTTGATTTTTCAGATGATGAAGTTGTTCTTTTATCCGATGATGGGATGCATTGGAGTGGTGTCTATACCATTCCGGAAAATGTTGACCCTGGATTACATATTGTGCGCTATAACATAACTGGCAATAAAGGCACGATAACGCGTACGGTTGAGTTTTTTATTCATACTCCGCCGCTGGTAGCCGATAGTACAGATCAAAAGGCAAAAGAAGATACCTTAAGGGTTTCGTCCTGGCCGTTAACCGTTACTTCCACCTGTTCAGCCATGGTTGGGAAATCTATAAGGGTTATCGAAGCGGGAAGAAGGATTACCGGGATATCCAAGGTGCTCTGGTATAAAGTAGTACTCGAGGATGGAAGTCAAGGCTGGTTGCAAGCTTCGATGGTAGAGGAGCCGGTTGAAGATTATTATCTCCTCGGCTACGATGCCTATAAGCAAAAAGACTATAAAACGGCTATCCACTACTATAAAGCTACCATAAATATTAACCCACAATTCATAAAAGGTTATTTTTGGTTGGCTAAGAGCTATTATCGAAATGATCAAGTAGACTTGGCTTATCGGAAAATAATGGAAGCCATGCGTTTGGACGATAGAAATATTGAGGTCAGGGCTTTTGCAACAAAGTTGGCGCGGGAGTATTTTGGAATAGCTCGAGAGAAATTAAAAGAGCAAAGATATAATGAAGCATTGGCGGCTTATCAGAAAGTCTTAAATTTGAAGCCGGATTCTGCGGTTTCTCTGATAGAATTAGGCAAGTGTTATGTAAAACTTGATATGCCAGAACAAGCCCGGGGTGCTTGGAGAGAGGCATTAGGCCTTGAGCCGCACAATAAGGAACTTCATGCCTTATTGGGGGTTGATTTATCCAATATTTCGCTGGCGAATATTTCCGGGGTCCGCAGCCAAAGAAAACTGGTGCAAAATGAATTGCGGCAAGTAAAAACTTTGACTGAATTGCCCCCAAAATTAGTTGATGATTCGCTGGCATTGGTCAGGAATGAAAAAACCCGCAAGGGAACAAAAGTTGGGGCGGCGATTAAATCTGTAGTTGCGCTAACAAAGTCCTTGGGGACACCGGTAGTTGAAAAAGGATGGGAAACCAAAAAACAGGGTGACAAATATCTGGTGCGCTACCTTTGCGAGCAAGGCGCTGGTGTAATTGAGTCTTTTGAATGGTTGGTGGATGTTGATAGCAAACGCGTCAGCGCCAGCAATAATAATTCACAGCTTTTGATGGAGCGCTGGTAGGTAGGCCGCTGTAGCTCAATTAGCAGAGCAGCTGATTTGTAATCAGCAGGTTGGTGGTTCGATTCCACTCGGCGG
>JABMSE010000061.1 GCA_013204645.1 Candidatus Saganbacteria bacterium
CCGAAGTCCCGATTTATCGGGACGTAGGAGGACGATAGGGCCATGCTGCTTTCGAGTGACAGTATATCAGAGCTTGAATTTTCTGGCAAATTCTGGCCGCACGTCTAGCAAATCGCCTTCTTCGCATGCTTGATATACTTCGTACAAAGCAAACCAATGATCAGGTTTTTCTGTGGGGTCTACCTTGGGATGATATAGTCTTACTGTTTTACAACCTACTTCTCCCTCAATATCTTCTACTTGCAGAGCGACAGTGCAACTTCTAAGGCCAAGGGCGTAGATTTCCTCTAATTCATTTAAAAGGATTTGCGTGCCGCTTTTGTTACAAAGATGTACTCGTCCGGGAGGTTTGAGATCGCGGGGAAAGATAGGAGAAATAGGAGGGTGATTATTAAAGATCCATTTGGAAGTTCTCATCATGGTAGCATGGTGAGTAGGGGTGTCATCCGAAGGAGTGCCCGTTGCACCTTTTTCTTCTTGTGCCAGTACATTTGCTGAAAACTCATGTCTAATTGGTTTCCCTTTTGCAGTATGGGTTCTGTTCAGGGTTCGGTTGAAATGAGTGCGTGAAATAATTTCAATATGGGCAAAAGAATTGGGAACGTATTCACCCTTAAACGCTGGTATATAAATTGGCTGTCCCGCGGTGTCATCGCACAAATAAATTTCTCCTTTTTCGTTGATTTGTACAAAGAGAGGAGGAGGTAATTCATTTGAGGCGCCGCTTAGATAATCATAGATTCTAGCTCTTATTTCGCTATTTAATAAGGCATCTCTTGGAATTCGTCTGTCAGTTGCTACTAGTATTCCATCTTCAACTTTTAAGACCAGAATACATAAATCTGCCACTTCAATTTCTAGGACTTTGCTTAGCATGCATAGCTCTTTGCGGCTTAGAATAAGAGGAATGGTTTCTCCATCAAACTTCATCCGGACCCGACAAAATCTATCTGTTAAACTCGTAATCTTCCAATCAGTTAGTGTGCTTCTTAAGTGATGCATAATTTGAAAGCCTACATTACTAAGGGATGGTGCCAGAAGGAATTTTGTGCCATTCAGGGCATGTTTTGATCCAATACGGACGGTTGCATAAGTTAAATCAAAAGGGGAGCAGCTAACTCTTCTTAATATCCTGATCCGGTGGGAAGCCGTATCAAATCCTTCAGCTTGTCTGGGGACAGGCACTCGCATTATGTGGCTACCTCCCTGGCAAATTCTGGCCGCACGTCTAGTAAGTCGCCTTCTTCGCACGATTGATATACTTCATACCAAGCAAACCAATGATCAGGTTTTTCTGTGGGGTCTACCTTGGGATGATAGAGTTTTACTGTTTTACAACCTACTTCTCCCTCAATATCTTCTATTTGTAGAACCGCAATGCAACGTTTAAGGCCAAGGGCGTAGATTTCCTCCAATCCCTTTAAGAAGAATTGTGCGCCTCTTTTGAGGGTTAGTGGCACCCATCCGGGTGGTTCTATTTTACGCATAAAAATAGAGTGCACAATAGGATGATTATCAAAAATAAAGCGTCCTGCGTGAAAGCTTGCTGTTCTGGTATTGGGCAAATTTTCTACCGAGAAACCCGGGGGTCCATTCTCTTCTTTTTGGGGTTTTGCGGATAAAAGTAAGCCATCTGGAAAGGAATGGGTGACAAATTTACAGCCATATTGAAGGGGGTTAAAAATCCTTTTTTTATATTGATCACGGGATAAAACCGCAACTGCTGCCAGGGTATGAGGCGAGTGTTGATATAACTTCCCTGCAATAGGGATAAAAATTGGTTTCCCATCTGGGTCGTTTAAGAGATGGACTCTTTTCTGTTCATCTATTGCGCAAAAAAGAGTAGGGGGAAGAGTATCTGATCTCCCACTCAGATATTGATAAATCTTTTCTCTTATTTCGTCTGCTAATAGTGCTCCTTTTGGAACTCGCTCATCCGTTGCTTTTAATTTGCCACCCTCATAATTTAGCACCACAATGGTTGCGTCTGCTACTTCAATATTTAATTCTTTACTAAGCCGTCCTAGCTCAATTTGGCTTAGCATTAATGGAAGTACTTCGTTTTGGTATTTAACCCAGACCTTAGCGTGTTTGTTGCTTAATCTGGAAATATCCCAGTCTTGTAACACAGCGAGGAACTTAGGCATGGTTAGAGTATCCATGCTGGAAAAAGAGGGGGATAAAAGAAATCTTCTGCCAGCTAAAGGATGTTCTGGGCCGATCTCAGCCCATCGTAGATTAAAGGGATTACATTCTAGATCTCTTTTTATCATGATGGTTTTATTGAAATAAGTTGACCCACTTGCTCCAGGGGGTCTTCGGCCATTTCGAATTCTCATGAGCCCCCCCTTGCAAATTCTAGCCGAAGTTCACCTATTTGTTTTCCGTTCAGATTTATTTTTAGGCCTTCATGGACTTCAAACATGGCAAACCAATTATCAGGATCCTTAGCTGGGTCAACAAACCTTGCGTCATAAAGCCTTACTATTTTGCAATTGGGTTTTTCAAGAACTGTTTCTTGTTGAAAGGTTAGTGTTACTTCACGAACCCCTAATTTGTATGCTTGGTATAGGCCTTTTAGCCAAAAGGGCATCCCTTTAAAGTTAAATAATTGTATCGAACCCTTGGATTGAATACGTCGTGATATTTGGGTGACAATTAATTTTCCGCTCCCAAGTGCCCATTCTTTAACTAGGTTTGATTCTTCTCTCTTAGGTCTACCCTTAACCACAGGTTTAGCGGGTACCAGGAAATCATCCGCCAATCTGATACTTGTGAGCCTAGATTTTCCTCGACTGTGTAGAACTCTTTGAAGTTCATGGCGTGATATAACAGTTATACAGGCTAGTGGATGAGAAAAGAACTCAGCGCCTCTTCCTACTTTGACGTAAATGGGATTTCCTTCTAAGTCGTCACAAACATGGGCCTTTCCTTCTTCATCTGCTTCGGCAAATAAAGGAGGGGGAATTATTTCACTTTCCCCTTTTAGATAGGAGGTGATAGCTGCTCTTATTTCGCTGTTAAGCAGGGCACCTTCGGGAATTCTTTGATCAGTAACCACTAAGCTAGTGCCATCAATTTCAAAGACTACGCGAGTGGCGTCAGCTATTTCCAAGCCCGATTTTTTGGCCAAGGTTACTAGTTCCTTTTTAGTTAAAGCTGCGGGAAGGATCTTGCTTCCTACTTTTATCCAGACACCATTGAAGCGCTCCCGGTAGCTTGAAAGATCCCATTTTCGAGCTATGATTTGGGCTAAATATTTAAAATGATCCTTGCTAAAACCAACTAAACCATTAGACAATAGAAATTCGCGGTCCTTAAGATCCCGATAGTTTTGAACTACCCTGGCTCTTTGAAAGCCAACTGGCACGGTTGCAAAGGAGGTAACGACCCGAATGCGACTGGTCATGCCCTGCCTGTGTATTGGTTTTCCTCTTCCAGGACGATTTGGTCTCATTAGCTTTTTCCTCCTGCAAATTTTAATTGCAGGTATCCTATCTGGTCTCCCTCTCTTGCTGCTCTTTGGCTTTCGTCAAGTTCAAACTTGGCAAACCATTTAGCTGGATGTTTTTCTGGGTCAATTCTAGGATCGTATAGGCGAGCAGTTCTGCAGTTGGGGTCTCCTAGAACGGTTTGGTGTTGAAGGGTTATGGTAACTTCTCTAATCCCCAGTTTATAGATTTTTTCAAGCCCGCTAAAGCGGAAAGGTAGCCCATCCACATTTACAAATTGGATGTACCCTGGAGACAGTAATGTGCGCGAGATTTGTACCACAATCAAAGGGCCATTCTCAAACGCCCATTCACGCAACTCCCTGGATGCAGTGTTGGATCTATCGCCCGGGCCTAGTTTTTTGTATAGGCTATCAGTGCCGGATGCTTCTGCTGCGGTGCTAGGAGATAGAAGATCTTCTGGGAGCTTAACCGTTATGACATGACCGTCAGGTTTTGCACTGGGCAGAAAAATAGTTCTTGTAACTTCGTGGCGAGAGACAACCTGCACCAGGGCCATGGTACCTGGAAGATAATCTCTTCGGGTATGGTTTTGTACCTTGAGACGGATAGGTTCTCCTTCATTGGTTTCGCAAAGGAGGATGGTTTTGTCTTCTGCCATATCTGTAAGCAGTGGTGGGGGGAGTTCATTGCTTGCGCCGCTAAAGTAGGCAAAGTTTCTCTCTCTAATTTCAGCATTTAGTAGTGCGTTTGCTGGAATCCTTTCTTCGGTAACTGTTAATTGGTTATCCTCAGGAATTAAAACCAAGCGGGTTAAATCAGCAACCTCTATGGCTAGTTCCTCAGATAATTGTCTTAAATCCTTTTGCGTAACTATCGCTGGCAATATTTTCCCTCCAGTTTTTACCCAAATGCGATTAAAGCGTTCGCGATATTGGGTAATATTCCAATCTCCTTCCAGGATTTTTTCCAGATAAGTCTGATTTTGATCAGCTGCGATTTCTAAGGAGCTGGACAAGAGAAAGCTGGTGCCTGCTAATTTGTGATGCATTTGTTTGATAAGTATTTTTTGAAAAGTTACTGCCCCACATTTAAGAGTGCGTTGCACCTCAAATCTATGCGTAAATTGTGATATCAGGTAGGGGGTGCTTGGGCGAGCCCCATTGCTGACTGGCCTCATACTGATTCTCCTTTACAGTAGTTGAGCCTAAGTTCTTCTTGGCAATAAAAAATTCTAATCATAATAATTTACTCTACAAATTCTAATCTTGTATCCAACCAATCCCCTTTTTCTTCGCCATCAACAAATTCAAAAAGTGCAAACCATCTGTCAGGTTCGGCAATTGGATCAATATTTGGAGCATATACTCGGGCGGTTTTGCACGGGTCCTCATCTATTTCTTCTTCTTGCAGTAATATTTTTACGCGTACAGTTCTCCAGTCAGGATGAAGTTCTCTGAATCTTTTGTAGGCATCCTTTAAGCGGGGCAAGAAAAATTGTGCGCCGCTTTTGGAGGTGAGAGCAATCGATCCGACGGCACCTAGCGATCTTTCAACGACCCTAACCCTTGGATCTAATTCATCGCCATTAAAAGCCCAGGCCTGGATTGCCCGGGACTCTATGTTCATATATCTTCTTGTTGGTTCAGAGGAACTGCTTAGGGGAGGTTGTGGCTCTGCTGTGGTTTGAGACTCTTCTACTTCGTTTCTCAATAAATTAGGGGGGAACTCGTTTGGTTTCTTGGTGGCTTTTACTATTTTCTCGATGCCGCGATAAGAGGTTACTTGATATTGTTCTCTAGAGAGCAATGTGATACAAACCAACGTATAGGGCATAAATTCTACATTTGGCATTATTGGTAAGTGAATGGGGACACCTTCCTGATCATTGCACAAAAAGATATCGCCATTTTCATCAATTACAGCAAAAAGAGGAGGAGGGATAATGTCGGATTCACCGCTTAGGCATTTAAAAATTTGATCACGGATATCGGAATTTAGTAGGGTATCGGGAACGTGAGTTTTAGTTGTGGAAACCAGTTTGCCATCGGATGTCTTAAAAACTAAACGGGTTGCATCAGGAATTTCACAATCTGATGCTTTGGCTAGTTTTCCCAGTTCGCTTCTGCTTAATATTGCAGCAAAGACTTCCCCCTCGTCTCTTACCCAGATCCGATTATATTTTAGACTGAACTTTGTAAGATCCCAGCCTTTTACTACACCCTCTATGTACCGCATGAGGGGAGTTTCCAAGGGAATGTGGGCGGCAGATAACAAGAATCGTGTTCCACGAAGACTACTATGCTTATAAATAATTTGAGTTCTAGAGAGGGCAATAGGGCCCTGACAGATTTTGGTGCCCATGCGCACTTGGGAGCGAACGCTTGTTGGACCTACTTCTAATCCGCCACCTGGACTTCTAACTGCCATATTTGCTGTCTCCTAATAGCTTTAATAAACTCATCTTATTTTTTTCAAATTTAATTCCAAGCAGTCTCCGGCATCTCCTCTTGAAGGAATTTCATGATAAGCAAACCAAGCATCCGGTGCTTGGTTTGAATCTATGCTAGGATCAAAAACGCGGGCCATTTTATGAGTTCTTGTATGTATCTTCTCATCTCGTAATAAAACTTTAACTCTTACGCTTTTTGAATCAGGATGAAGCTCTCTAAATCTTGAAAAAGCCTTTTGCATTCCGGTTAGAAAATAAGGAAGAGTTTCTTTGGTGGTCAGATGGATTTTTCCATCTTTCCTCAGTGATCTTTCAACGACCCTAACGCTTGGATCCAATTCATTGCCATTAAAAGCCCAGGCTTGAATTAATTTGGATTCTGCGTTTGTGGCGGTTCTTTTTGGTTCAGGTGGATCACTTGGGGGAGGCTCTGGAGCCACTGCAACTGCTGGAGCCACTGCAACTGCTGGAGCTTTCGTTTCCTTTCCAAATAAGTTGGCGGGCAGAGTGCGTGGTTTTGAAGCAGCGCATCTAAGTCTGTCGGTTCCACGATAGAGTGCCGCTGTATATTCTGTAGGAGAGAAAAAAGTAATGGCAACCAGAGAATGAGGCAAAAACTCGCCATGGGGTAGGGCTCGTAAGCGGACTGCCTTCCCTTGTTCGTTGTTGCACAAAAGAGCTTCCCCATTTTCATCAAGCAGGGCAAAAAGAGTAGGAGGGATAATCTCAGACTTGCCGGTTGCATATTTAAAAATTTGTGCGCGGATAGCTGCGTTTAAAGGTGTGTCAGGTGGGTTTGTTTCTTGGGTGGGAATGAGCTCGTTTCCTTTAACTTCAAAAACCAAACGTGTTGCATCTGCTATAGCAACCCCTGATTCTTTGGCTAATTCAGCGAGTTCTCTACGCTTTAATACAGCCGGAATGATGTGACCCTGATCCCTTACCCAAATACCATTATACGTGTGACTGAACCTTGAGATATTCCAACCTCCTAATACGCCTTTAAGATGCACGAATTTGTCGGAGGCAAATGGAATATGGCCAGCCGATAGCAAGAATTTTTTTCCCCGAAGGCCGCTTTTTACATGCGCAACTTCAAATCGCCAAAAGATTAGGGGGCTGCGGCAGAGTTTTGTGCCCATGCGTAATCTGTCCAACACAAGCTGTCCGTTTGGCTTCCCATTACGACTTGGCCCATTAAGACCACTAATTCCCATAGCTAAATCTCCTATGCAGCATTTTCAAGTTTGACCTCCTGGGGTGATGATCTCTCTGCGGGTGGAAGATCTAGGACATAAAAAGCAAACCATTTATCGGGATGTTTTTCAGGATCCATATCCGGTTTGTATAGGTAAACAGTTTTGCGGGGTGTACCACCAATTTCTTGGTCTTTTCCCCAAACTAAAACTTTAGTAAGACCTTGCTTACGGAATTTCTTTAAACCGTTTAGGCAATAGGGCAACCCATCTATTAATACAAGTTTAATTTGTCCCTTCCCAGTAATTGATCTTTCAATGATGGGATATGCGAGCGTTGCCCCGGCAAACCAGGCTTTTAGTGCTTTTGATATATCCCTTCGGGTGGGAGGGGCTATTTCTGGTGTGGGGTTTGGTGGGAGTACTTTTCCGCAAACCTGTGCTGCAATTTTTTCTGGGACAGGAATTATTTTTGCTTGGGGTTTATGGTAAGATCCTATTAAGCGGTGGTTTTTGATAGTTTTTACTTGGGTCCTTGATTCAAAATCAATGCCGGCTATCGAGCAGCTTGCAGCTTCTCCATTGTGTATTTTTAAAAAGATAGGGTTTCCTGCTGGATCATCACAAAGATGAATTGTTCCATCTCTGTGTATTTCTGTAAAAAGAGTGGGGGGTATAGCTTCGCTTTCTCCAGAAAGATATGATCTTATCCGATCGCGAACTTCGGCGTTAGTTTGGGCATCGAGAGGTACTGTTTCCTTGGAGGCTACTAAATTCCCATCTTCGATTTCAAAAATAAAACGAGTTGCGTCTGGGATTTCAAGGCTGCAGAGGCTGGCTAATTTTGCAAGTTCTAGAATAGGCATGACGGCTGCTAGTATCCGGCCTTCATGCCTGACCCAGATTCGATTGAAGCTATGATTTATGTTTGAGATATCCCATCCATTTAAAGTGTTGGCTAGGATGCGAAAGCGATTTTGGCTAAGGGTAGGGCATTCTTGCGAGAGAAGGAAGCTCGTCCCTTTTTCAACTCGTGAGGAAGCATAAGCGATAGCAGCTTGCTGTAGAACAAAAGACCCACAAACTATTCTTTTGCTTATATTTATAAAGCTTGCGCTAAAACCTTTTCTGCTGCGTCTAGCTGCTCCGGCAGCGGGTGGGTAATTATTGATGCACACGCCCATATTCTAGCTCCTCCATATTCATGTCATATAATTCTACTTCAGTATTTGTGTAGTCTGAATAGATTAAGCCGCAGGCCAACCATCTTTCTGGATGCTTCGTGGGATCATCGCTTGTTCTATATAAACGCACAGTTTTTTCAGGGTGTCCGTCCAGTTCTTCGTCCTGTAATATCATTTTCACATCAACACTTGGTGTGCGATCATCTGTTTTTAGCGCGTCAAAAACAGAGTCTAGGCCTTTGAATGGATAACCGATCCCATGTTTCTTGCAAACAACTAAACTGTAATCATTGGGGCCCTTTTTAGTGATTGGTTTTTGAGTTTCGGCAACTCTTGGATCTAGAGGCCTGCCATTGAAAGCCCAGCCAGCGATAAACTTGGGGATTTGTTGTGGGGGAAGACTGGTTGGGGGGGTGGGGGCGGCAGCAGGCGTGTCTTTTGTTGCGCTGGTGGTCGCGTCAGTTTCTATTTTCATCGTTTTCCAAGATACATTTGCGAAAGTGTTGGCCCTTTGTGCTCTACGTGTTATTTTGACTTCAGTTGGAGAAATAAACTCTACAATAGCAAAAGAGGGGCAAGCAATTCCTTTCCTTCGAACCCTAAGATAGAACGCTTCTCCGTCTGATTTGTCATAGAGATGAATTATTCCATCTTTATCCTCTTCTGTAACTAGGGTTGGAGGTTTTTCTGCTGTTTGTTGAGTAACATATTTTTCTATGTGAATCCGAATATCTGCGTTAGTTAGCGTGTTTCCTGATACCCTTTCGTCTGTTACTTTTAGGCCAACCACCGGATCCAGCTCAAAAATAAATTTAGTGGCATCCGCGGGTTCAATTTCAGAAGCTTTAGCTATTTTTACTAGTTGGCTTCCCGTTAATATTGCGGGTAGAATTTTTCCTTCCCACTTAACCCAAATACGATTAAACATTTTGGTTATGTGGCTGATATCCCAATCGCGTAGCGCGTAGGCAAGAAGCTTATAAGTACTGACATTTATGTCGGGGATTTGTGGGAAAAGGATAATTTCTAGCTGATGAAGATCCCCATAGTCGCGGATATTTGCGACAATGGTTGCTTTTTGAAGATGAAATTGGCCAAAATTTCTGCGGGCGCTAACCGCTAGATATCTAAGGCTTGTTGCGCCATTTCTAGCTGTTCCAGATTGTCCTCTTGCAATTCCAAATGGTCCAGACATAGTTTTTTCACCAACCTTATTAAATTATCGCAAAAGATCAGTAAAAATTTCACTCTTTTGCGAATTATTTTTAAATTGCAAATTGACTGAAATACTAAGCCTATGTTAAACTTTTACCTGTTAGTTGATTATGCGGGAGTAGCGCAGTTGGTAGAGAGTGCGTGCGTAGTTCAGTTGGTAGAACGGCTCCTTGCCAAGGAGAAGGTCGGCAGTTCGAATC
>JABMSE010000062.1 GCA_013204645.1 Candidatus Saganbacteria bacterium
TGGAATATGAGCATATTGAGAAAATCCTTTGGGCTTACAAACAACGCATCCTGGATTTAGAAAAAGACCAGCGCTTTCGTTATGTCCTGGTTTTTAAAAATTACGGTAAAGTTGCTGGCGCATCGCTTTCCCATCCCCATTCGCAGTTAATTGCTACTCCCATTACTCCCCGTTACGTAAAAATGGAGCTTAAGAATTCGCGTGAATATTTTCTTGAAAAAGAGCGTTGTATTTTTTGTGATATTATTAGGCAGGAACTAGGGTCAGGGGAACGCATTGTCTATGAAAATGAGTATTTTGTGGCCTTTACTCCCTTTGCTTCGCGCTTTCCTTTTGAAATTTGGATTCTTCCCCGGCGCCATGAATATGGATTTCAGGTGATGCCTGACCAAGAAAGAATGCTCCTGGCACAGTGCTTAAAGGATATTTTATTGCGCTTAAAGATTTGCTTAAACGATCCTCCTTACAACTATGTGGTTCATACTACCCCTAATCCGGTACCGCGAGCCGGCAAACCTGATTATTGGGGAACCCTGCAATTTGACTTTCATTGGCATATTGAGATAATTCCGCGCTTAACTAAAATGGCTGGCTTTGAATGGGGATCAGGACTTTATATAAATCCCACGTCTCCCGAGCAGGCGGCTAAATTTTTAAGAGACGCTAAACTTTAATCTTTCATGAAAATATTCTTTGTTTCTTCTGAAGTTGTTCCTTTTGCTAAAACCGGCGGCTTAGCCGATGTAGCGGGAGCCCTTCCCAAAGCTATTTTTCGAATTGGTCATGATATTCGGATTTTTATGCCTCTTTACAAGAAGATAGACCGTGAAAAGTGGGGTTTAAAACTTGTTGTATCAGGAATCCAACTTGATTTAGGTAACATAAAAGAAGATGTAGATGTTTATGAGGCGAGGATGCCAGAGACAAACTTGGTGGTTTATTTCGTCGATAACGCGCATTTTAAGGATAGGGATGAATTATACTGCTTGGGTGGCAAAGATTATCCGGATAACTGCGAAGCCTTTTTAACTTTTTGCAAAGCAGCCATTCCTTTCCTTGAGAAAATTAACTGGCGTCCGGACATTGTCCATTGTAATGATTGGCAGTCAGCTCCCCTTGTTCTTTATCTTAAAGAAAAGCGAAAGGCGGATCCCTCATGGGCTCGCTGCGCAACGGTTTATTCTATCCATAACATGGCTTATCAGGGCAATTTCGTAAAAGAAAAATTTTCTTTGCTGGGATTGCCACAAGATGTATTTGCTTCCTTGGAATTCTATGGGCAGCTATCCTTTACCAAGGCCGGGGTTGTTTGTGCTGATGTGATTAATACGGTTTCACCAACCTATGCTAAAGAGATCCAGACCAAAGAGTATGGTTGTGGTATGGAAGACCTATTGACGAAACGCAGCAAGGATGTTTATGGCATATTAAATGGAGTAGATTATGAAATCTGGAATCCGGCTACTGATCAGAACTTGGTAAAGCGCTATAGTGCAAACACATTGTCGCTGAAGGCACAAAATAAATTAGCGCTTCAAAAAGAGCAAGGATTGGAAGTTTCTGAAAACATTCCGTTAATTGGAATAGTGTCCCGTTTGGACGTTCAAAAGGGATTTGATATTTTAGGCGAGGCAATGGAAGAGATTATGCGACAGGGTTGTCAGATGGTTCTTTTGGGAACTGGCGATCCTAAATATCATGAGCTTTTTGAAAAACTTGGCAAAAAATATCCAAAGCAGTTGGAGGTAAATTTAGCTTTTGATGCCGCCCTGGCAGAGCGCATTTATGCTGGATCCGACCTATTTCTTATTCCGTCTTGCTATGAACCCTGTGGCCTAGGACAGCTGATCAGTTTTAAGTATGGTACCATCCCGATTGTAAGAAAAACCGGTGGTTTAGCTGACACGGTTTTTAATTTTGATGTTGAAAGAGGAGAGGGCAATGGTTTTGTTTTTGAGAAATACACCGCCGATGCGCTATTTAATTCAGTAAAAAGGGCCCTAGAGGCCTTTAAAAATAAAGGCGCCTGGAAAAATTTGCAGGAAAAAGTAATGAGCTACGATTACTCCTGGAGCGCTTCGGCTAAAAAATACATTTCGCTCTACATGAAAGCCTTGAACAAGGTTATCTGACGGCCGGGCCGATAACTTCTAAATGCTATTATTTTTTCTGATAAATTAATCGTCTTGGCAGTGTTTTTGGAGGAGGGGCAAGTAGTAAGCGAGAGGCAGACATTGTAAGTTCATAAAATTCCGTAGAAGATACTTCTTGGAAGTTTTCTGTGAAATATTCTGGTTCGATGCTGCCACAACTATTGCTTGGACAAGTGTAAAAACTTGTCCCGGATCCAATTAAGATGCCATTGTTACCCAGGCGAGAAACGAAGTCTTCAAAAGTGCTGCGGCTCATTGCATGACAATCATCAAAAAGAATATTGACCTGATCTCTGGGATAGGCGGCTGAGTTTATATCGGTGCTAAAATATGCGTGTACGATTCTTTCTTTGCCTAAATAATTAAACCTCGCGACATACTGGTTGGGGGCAATTTCTTGAAAGCTTGCTGTTTCACCAATGTATTTTCTGGTGTGAGGATCTTTAATTGTGTTTAGTTCCAGTAATGTTGCTTCTTTAAATGCCTCGAAAGTCATTGGAGAGTATTCTACTCCCACAAGTTCATCGAAATTTGTTAACAAGAGCGGTTCGACTAGATTAAGTCTGCAATTTTCTGACGTATTTGCTCCTAATCCTGCGTAGAGGACGGTCCTTTTTTCTAATCTTTTTGTACAGAAGGAAGCAATATTAAGTAGTACGAGTAAGGAAAGATTGCTGCCTCCGGTTTGATAGCGGCCTTTTTCCAGGGCTTCTTCTGGATTTAATAACCATTCTTCGGTTGGGAGCTCCCTTCCTTGAAATTCTTCCCATTCCAGGATGAAGCCGGGTTGAGCCTCTCTTTGTGTTTCGAAATCTTGTTGATCAGCAAGTGATGGAGCAGAAGTTATTCTTAATTGTTGGTGGTAGGCTTTTATGTATTCTTGAGTGTCTGCGCTGATTTCTATTCGCTCTTCGAATGTAGTCCTGAAAAATTCATCCAACTGTATTCCAGATTCCCCATTGTTTTCCTCAAAACCGATCACGCCTCGAGATCCATTCCCGTTATAAAGATTTACTATCTTTTGTGCTCTTTCTGAAGGTATACTGAAATCCATGGCTATTGTTATCCCCTATATATATCGATACTTTTTGGGCAAAATTTCACTTCCCGCTAAGATTTTTTGTAAATCCTCAGCTTAGTGAAATTTCTTAGATTAATTTCCGATGATAGGTTAGCAGTACAAAGCCTAAGGAGGCTAGGATAATCATGAGATCTGTCTTACGTACACAAGTTTCTTTGATTGAATCAAGGTCCCGGCTTAATCAAAATGTAATTATTGATAAGCAGGGTTTACGCATTGGTACAAAAGTATGGATTAGAAGAGAACACCTTCCTCAATCAATCCGAAACTCGGATCTGCCGCTGTGTATTGCTTTGCGCGGTCCCGTGGATTTGGCAAAGCTCATCCGACAAATCAGTGGGAACAAAAAATTATTGTCTGGAAAAGTCGAACAAGCCCGACATTCAGGTGTTTTAGTTACTTCTAAATTTGAGCGATTGCTTCTGGTAGCTCCAGATTTTCAAAGAGTGGGAAAATTTGTTTCGCCTCCGCTTGGTTTAGAGCGTATCGCAGCCTATCTTCGGCATACTAATCGGGCTTTGGATGTTCAGATATTTGAGCCCAATCTTACAGGCCAAATAAGCGATAAAGATGCCACCGGTCCGCAAGATCCTCGTTTGGCACGAAATATGTTATTTGAACATGTCAGGGGACAAGACTATGATGTGGTTGGTTTTAGTGCCTTAACCCCAACTTTAGATAACGATGTTAAAAACCTTATGCAAGTAGATGCTGCTTTTGCCGACACAGATAGACGGCCGATTTTTATGCTGGGAAATTATGGTTCGCTCTTAGGTGCTGAAGCATTGTTTGGGGCATTGTCACCTCTGGATGCCATAGTTTGGGGGCCTGGGGAGTACCCGCTGGGTGCGCTTTTTGCCGGACTTCAAAGACTAAAACAGGGTGACTTGAAAGGAGAAGCACTCCGGAAAGCTGCCCTATCTTTGGCAGTTGGGATGAATCAGTCCCAGTCAATAATAGCTATCCGTGAAGGTGCAAGGGGTAGTGATAGCGAAACGCAGCAATTTCCCTCTTTAGATGTAGAACAGCTTGCGATCCATCAGTCCTTGATAGATCAGTATGCTATCGACTATCCCTCCTATTGGAAAAGCTATGTTAAAGGGAAAAGAAGAAATCTTCGTTTTCATCTTTCAACTACTTCTTGTCGTTTTGGCTGTTTGTTTTGTGCCACCAGCAAGGGAGAATATGGGTTTGTTCCCGTTGAGGTGGCAGTTGAAAACTTCAGGCATGCTCGGCGTGCTTACCCGGACATACGTGACTTTTCTTTTACAGATGACAACCTTTTTACCCGTAGAAGTTATCCATTGGCCTTGGCCGAAGGAATCAAAAGTCTTAGTGAATGGGAAGAAGATTTTACCATCTACTGCCAAGCCCGAGCTGACAGCGTAAGGGACACAGATGGGGACCATCAATTACTTGCGACGCTACGCCAGGCAGGATTACGTAAGGTTGCTGTGGGAATTGAATCTTTTTCTGCCAAAGAATTAAGAGAGCTGAATAAGGGGACGCTGCTGCGAAATGTTGCTGCTGTTATTCCTATGCTGGTGCAACACGACATAAGTCCAATTGCGGGGTTAATTCTTTTTCCTCCTAATGTCATTTTAGAAGATTTATATATTACTTCCAAGCGTGCGCTAGAAGTTTCCAAGGACCCTCGGGTACAAATTGATCCAAATTTCCGTTTGGCAGCGTACTCCGGAGCTCCTCTGACCAGGGCTCAAGAACAAGGTTTTGTAGGGCGAGGAAAAATGCAAGAAGCCTTAACTGCTTCCTGGGTTGGGGAAACCAGTATAGTTTACAAAGAAGAGTTTGGTCTTCAAATCCCGCGTCACTTTAGAATTATTAGGGAGCGCATGGATCAACTTTGTGACAAAACAGAGTGCTTGAGCCAAGAGGCACTTCAAGCCACTGGCATTCACCCCAATGATTTAGGGGCAAAAGGGTTGTTGATTATCTGGTCCATCATTTCTATTGTTAATCGAAACCCCAAACTTTTTGATGATTCTAATGCTGGTAACGGGGCTGGAGAATGTTTGGGTGAATTTGTTCGTTTGTTAGATGACTTTTCCGAGGTGATAAGAATTAGATATCCTAAAAAGGCGGAAATAATTCTAAGCGAGCTAGACCAGCTTGAAATTCCAACTCTAGGCTAATCCTATATGGTATCCTAGATTTCCCTGCCAAATTTCACTTCCCGGTAAGATTTTTCTGTGGTAAAATCTACTTAGCATGTCTGGACATTCCAAATGGGCAACGATAAAACATAAGAAATCTAAAACCGATGCAGCGCGTGGTAAGGTTTTTACCAAAATCATAAAA
>JABMSE010000007.1 GCA_013204645.1 Candidatus Saganbacteria bacterium
TCATGGCTAAATATATTTTTATAACCGGTGGTGTTATTTCTAGTTTAGGCAAAGGAATTGCTTCGGCTTCAATTGGGAAAATTCTTGAATCAAGGGGTCTAAAGGTCGCAATGATAAAACTGGATCCATATATTAATATTGATCCAGGTACGATGAATCCTTTTCAACATGGTGAGGTTTATGTAACCGAAGATGGGGCTGAGACAGATTTGGATTTAGGGCATTATGAGCGCTTTACCAATACTAAAATTACTCGTTTCAGTAACGTTACCACGGGCCAGGTCTATGATGCGGTTCTTTCAAAAGAGCGTCGTGGAGATTATTTGGGAAAAACCATCCAAGTTATCCCCCATATTACTGATGAGATAAAAGATCGCATTAAAAAGGTAGCTAAGGTTTCTGGCGCAGATATTGTTATTGCTGAAATTGGTGGAACAGTTGGTGATATTGAAAGTTTGCCTTTTCTGGAAGCTGCTCGACAATTTAGACTGGATATGGGTTATAAGGATGTGCTTTATATTCACCTGACCCTGGTTCCTTATCTAAAATGTGCAGATGAAATGAAAACTAAACCCACGCAACACAGTGTCGGCAGATTGCGTGGAATAGGCATTCAGCCGGATGTGCTGCTTTGTCGCACGGAAAAACCATTATCCGAAGGAGCAAAAGAAAAAATCTCTCTCTTTTGTAATGTGAGAAAGGACGCCGTTATAGAAGCAAGAGATGTTAACAATATCTATCAGATTCCCATTGAGTTTAGCAATCAAGTTCTAGACGAAATAATTCTTAATCATTTTGATTTGATTTGTAAACATTCCAAATTAGAAGAATGGAATAGCCAGGTGGTAGAGAAAGTGCTCAGTCCCAAGGATTCCGTGAAAATTGCTTTTGTTGGTAAATACATAGCCTTGCAGGATGCTTATAAGTCAATTTATGAGGCTTTAGTTCATGCAGGCATTGCAAGTGACTGCCGGGTTGAAGTTGTGAAAGTTGATTCTGAAGACATAGAAAAGGATGGTGCAAATAAATATCTGGAAGGGGTTTCGGGGATTTTGGTTCCCGGTGGGTTTGGCTATCGAGGAATCGAAGGGAAAATCAAGGCGATCAAATATGCCCGAGATAACAAGATTCCCTATCTGGGCTTATGTTTGGGGATGCAGTGTGCTGTGATTGAATTTGCCCGGAATGTGTGTGGCATGAAAAAAGCAAATTCTACTGAATTTAGGGAAAACACAAAATATCCTGTCATAAGTTTGATGGAGGAACAAAAGAGGATTAAAGGTTTGGGGGGAAGCATGCGCTTAGGCGCTTATCCTTGCAAGATCAAAAGGAAGACCTTGGCTTATAAAGTATATGGCAGACAATTGATTGCGGAGCGCCATCGTCATCGTTATGAGTTGAACAATAGATATAGAAAAAGATTGGAAAAGAAAGGAATGACTTTCTCGGGGAACTATAAAAAAGCGGATTTAGTGGAGATAATCGAGTTAAAAGATCATCCTTTTTTCATTGCAGTCCAATTTCACCCCGAGTTTAAATCAAAGCCAGATAAAGCGCATCCCTTGTTTAGAGATTTCATTAAGAGTGCTTATAAATTTCAAAAAGATAGGCTAACGTGGAAAGCAAAGCAGTTTTAGCCTTAGAAGACGGTACCATCTTTAACGGTACATCCTTTGGTGTAAGCGGGGAACAAACTGGCGAAGTTGTCTTTAATACCTCAATGACCGGCTATCAAGAAATCTTAACTGATCCTTCTTACAAGGGCCAAATTGTGGCTATGACCTATCCCTTGATTGGTAACTATGGCATTAACCTAGAGGATTTTGAGTCGCAGGAGCCACATTTATCTGGCTTTATCGTGCGTGAAGCCAGCCGTATATTTAGTAGCTGGCGCGCGAATATGAGCTTAGATGACTTTCTAAAGAAACATAAAATTATGGGGATTGAAGGAATTGATACCCGGGCTTTGACCTTGCATATCCGCTCGGTTGGAGCGATGAAGGGAATTATTTCAACTGAAGACCTTGATCCCAAAAGTTTGGTTAAAAAAGCAAAGGCTTCTTTGGGATTAGTGGGGATTGATTTGGTCAAGGAGGTTACTTGTAAAAAAATATATGAGTGGAATAAACAGGGCAAACATAGGGTCGTGGTGCTAGATTGCGGGGCAAAGCACAACATTATGCGTGAATTAGCAGCCCGGGATTGTCATGTGATCGTGGTTCCGGCAAGCACCTCTTTCAAGAAGATTCTTTCTTTAAAACCCGATGGGGTTATGTTGTCCAATGGGCCAGGAGATCCGGCAGCAGTGGTTTATGTGATCGAGACGGTAAAGGGGTTGCTTGGCAAAGTTGCGATTTTTGGGATTTGTTTGGGGCATCAAATGCTTGGCTTAGCATTGGGCGGAAAGTCCTTTAAACTGAAATTCGGTCATCGCGGGGCAAATCAGCCGGTAATGGATCTTAGAACCCGCAAAGTTGAGATCACTTCTCAAAATCATGGGTTTTGTGTTGATCTAGAAACATTGAATGATAAGAAGGTTAAACTTACCCACCTTAATTTAAATGATCAAACGCTGGAGGGAATTCGTCACCTGGAATTTCCAGCGTTTTCAGTCCAGTATCATCCAGAAGCCTCGGCCGGCCCGCATGACAGCAAGTATCTTTTTGATGAGTTTATGGAGTTAATAAAATATGCCACGACGTAATGATATTAAGAGTATTTTAATAATTGGATCCGGGCCAATTGTTATTGGCCAGGCTTGTGAATTTGATTATTCCGGTGTACAAGCCTGCAAAGCCTTAAAAGCTGATGGTTATAAGATTATTTTGATTAATAGTAATCCGGCAACGATTATGACTGATCCGGAGTTGGCAGATCGAACTTATATTGAACCAATTGATCCTGACTTTATAGAAAAAGTAATTGAAAAGGAAAAACCAGATGCTGTGCTGCCTACCTTGGGAGGTCAAACTGCTCTAAATTGTGCGGTTTCTCTTTGGGAGCGGGGGGTATTTCAAAAACACAAAGTTAAAATGATTGGGGCAAATGCGGAGGTCATTAAAAAAGCAGAGAATCGCAAGCTTTTTAAAGAGGCTATGAAGAAAGTTGGGCTTGACCTTCCTAAAAGCGGTGAAGCGCATAATTATAAAGAAGCATTAGCCGTGGTTGAGAGGATTGGTTTCCCGATTATTATTAGGCCCGGCTTCACCTTGGGAGGAAGTGGAGGAGGGGTGGCCTATAATCTGGATGAATTTAAGAAAATTGCCAATCACGGACTTGAGGTTAGTCCTATTTCGGAAATATTGATTGAGGAATCTGTTATTGGTTGGAAAGAATATGAAATGGAAGTAATGAGAGACTTAAATGATAATGTAGTAATCATTTGTTCCATTGAAAACTTTGATCCCATGGGAGTACATACGGGCGATTCAATTACTGTGGCTCCGGCGCAAACCTTAACTGACAAAGAATATCAAAGAATGCGGGATGCTTCCATTGCTGTCATACGAGAAATCGGAGTTGAAACTGGGGGCTCTAATATCCAGTTTGCCATAAACCCCGAAGATGGCCGCATGGTTGTGATCGAAATGAACCCCAGGGTATCTCGGTCTTCGGCGTTGGCATCTAAGGCAACTGGCTTTCCCATAGCAAAAATGGCAGCAAAGCTTGCTGTAGGATATACGCTGGATGAGATACCCAATGATATTACTAAAAAAACGCCTGCTTGTTTTGAACCAACGATTGATTATTGTGTGGTAAAAATACCACGTTTTACTTTTGAAAAATTTGCTGGGGCCGATACCCAGCTTACCACTTGTATGAAATCAGTAGGGGAAGCAATGTCTATTGGGCGAACTTTCAAAGAAGCCTTGCAGAAGGGGTTGCGTTCCTTAGAGATTAAGCTTTTTGGATTTGAAGGGCCCAAAATAGATCCAACCGCTCACGAGATTGAGCAAAAACTGCGTTATCCAGGGGCTGATAGAGTTTTATATATTAAAGCAGCTTTGCAAAAGGAACTTTCAATTGATCAAATTTTTGATTTGACCAAGATTGATCGTTGGTTTTTAGACAACATGAAAGAAATCGTAGAATTTGAAGGGAAGCTAAAGAGCTTAAGGGGCAAAAAAGTTTCGACCCAGGTTCTACATGCAGCTAAGATTATGGGTTTTTCGGACCGGCAACTAGCTGGGTTTTGGCAAATGAGCGAAGAAGAAATCTATAAATTGAGAAAAGAGAAAAATATTATGCCGCATTTTAAGCAGGTGGACACCTGCGCCGCAGAATTTGAAGCGTATACACCTTATTATTATTCTACCTACTCGTGACATCAAAAGGGTTTGATGCTTTAGTTGGGCGGTATTTCTATGGCAAACGGTGCTATAATATTTAAGCCAAGATGGATAGTATATTAATTATTGAAGACGAAAAAGATATAGTTGAGGCCATTGAATATAATCTTAAAAAAGAAGGTTTTAAGATTTATAAAGCCTATGATGGGAAGAGTGGACTTAAACAAGCTAGGGATAAAAATCCTAGTTTGATCCTGCTCGATCTTATGTTGCCGGGGATGGATGGCTTAGAAGTTTGTAAGAGTTTAAAAAGGGAAAAAGCACTAGCAACGATACCAGTTATAATGCTTACGGCTAAAAGCAGCGAGCTTGATAAGGTTTTGGGGTTAGAAATTGGAGCTGATGATTATATTACCAAACCTTTTAGTATGCGGGAGCTAATGGCTCGTATAAAAAGAGTCTTAAGAAGATGGGAGGATAGAGAGAAAAAGACCCCTGGATTGCATTTTCCCAATCTTGAGATTGATATTGAAAAGCATGAAGTCAGAGTCGGGGGCAAGCTCGTTTCTCTTACAGCCAAGGAGTTTTCTCTCCTGTGCTATCTAGCGGAAAATAAGGGGAGAGCTATTACGCGGGAAAGGTTACTTGACACTGTTTGGGGGGTTGAGGTAGCAATTGAAAGTCGCACGGTAGATGTACACATTAAAACGCTTCGGGAAAAACTGAAAAAAGCTGGAAAATATATCTACACGCTTCGGGGTGTTGGCTATAAATTCAGAGAATAATGTTTAAAACTTTTCAATCCGCCTTATTGGCTTCTTTTATCGGAATAGTTGTTTTGAGCCTCTTTGTTTTTGCCGTATTGGCTATTCCTCGAATGAAGGCTACCACAATCAATCAAATTGGTCATGAACTTAACAGGCAAATCGCTTTAGAAAAAGAAAACTTTGTTTTGATCATTGAAGATAATGCATCCACGGCCGAGGTTCAAGCTAAGGCCAAAGAGGTAGCACAGCTATCCGGTAGTCGCGTAGTCGTAATTGACAAAAACGGGGCAATTATTGGGGATTCCTCCACTCCCTTGGCTAAGTTAGACAAGTTAGAAAATCATGGAAATCGGCCTGAGATTATACAAGCTAAAGAAGCGGGGCGTGGGATGGCTGTTCGCAAAAGTGCTACTTTAGGGAAAACCCTAATTTATGTTGCTGTTCCGCTTAGGAATCAAGAGCAGGATATTGTTGGTTATTTGAGGTTTTCCGTGCCTTCAATTTATGCTACTGAATTGGTTATGAAGATGTATAAATCAATGGCCGTGGCTTTGGCTATTGCTATTCTGGTTGCTGCTACGATGAGTGTGCTTTTTGCTCGCTCTTTTGCTAAGCCGATTGTACGTTTGTCTGGAATATCACGCAGAATTGCTGAAGGTAAATTTCCTCAGAGCATTAATTATCGTTCAAAATTTGAAGTTGGCAAATTAGAAGATGCCATTGAAAAAATGAGCCAAAAATTAGCTGATACCTTCCGGAAGCTTTCGGCTGAACATGAGCGCCTTGAAAAGCTTGAAAAGTATCGTTCGGAATTTGTAGCTAATGTGTCGCACGAGCTAAAGACACCATTGACGGCTATTAGAAATTATGTGGAGACTTTGTTGAATGGAGCGATTTATGACAAGGAACACAATCTTGAGTTTCTGAGGAAAATTGAGCGTCGGGCGGTTAATCTTTCTTATTTGATTGATGATATTTTAGAAATTTCCCAGTTGGAATCTAATTTGGGACCAGATCTGTTTGAAAAAATTGATCTTAGTCAAGTCATTGAGCGGGTGGTCGAAGTATTAGTTGATAAAGCAAAAGCCAAGGGTGTTACAATTGATAAGAGGCTTACGCCAAATATTGTGGTATTAGGTAATGAGGAGCATATCTATCGGGCAATTGTGAATCTATTAGATAATGCAGTTAATTATACCAGCAGTGGTGGGAGGGTAGAGATAAGTTGTCAGAACAAACCGCAAGGGGTTGAGATTGTTGTGGCGGACACTGGAATAGGAATCTCTAAAGAACATCTCGATCGTATTTATGAGCGTTTTTATCGAGTAGATAAAGGACGGTCCCGTGAATTAGGTGGTACCGGTTTGGGGCTTTCTATTGTCAAACATGTGATGAATGTTCATAAGGGAGAAGTTTTGGTTGAAAGCGAAATTGGCATAGGCACTAAGTTTACCCTGATTTTCCCCGCTTGAGTAATTTACATTCTTTTTACATTATATTCATCATATCTTAACTTGTATTAGCCATAATATTTAGGTGACGAGGGATAAAAATGCTAGACGAGTTAATGGTAATTTTAATTTGCGTGGTTTCATTAACGGCTATAGTCTGGTCAGTCAGATGCCTCATGATTTTTCATGGTTCACAGGCAGATCTATTGGTTTTGTTGATGCAAAACTTACAGGAGGAGATGAGAGATAATGACAACTAATATTTTCTTTGGGGTGTTTGGGGGGTTGGGGTTGTTTCTCTTTGGGATGAAAGTGATGTCTGAAGGCTTGCAGAAGATTGCTGGCAGTGGTATGCGTAAAATCTTAGGGCTCTTGACAAAAACCACCTTGTCGGGGGTGGCGGTTGGGGCTGGAGTGACGGCGCTTGTCCAGAGTAGTTCCGTGACAACGATAATGTTGATCGGTTTTGTGCAGGCTGGTCTTATTGGTTTAAAGCAATCAATTGGGATTATTTTGGGTGCCAATATTGGTACGACAATTACTGGACAAATCATTGCTTTTAAAATTCACAAGTATGCATTGCCGTTGATTGGATTGGGTGTTGCACTCAATTTTTTTGCCCCCAAAAAGAAGCTAAGGTATGTTGGGCAGTCGATCTTGGGTTTTGGTTTGATTTTTTTCGGTCTGGCGGTGATGACAAGTGTTTTTGGTCCACTCAAGCAGAGTCCGGAATTCAGGCAATTGTTTGTGACTTTCAGTAAAAACCCACTCTTGGCTGTCTTAACTGGAGCAATACTAACTATGGTAGTCCAAAGCAGTTCTGCAACCGTTGGTATTACTATAGTCTTAGCCGGTGCTGGATTGCTAAACTTTACTACTGCCTTTGCTGTGATTTTAGGTGATAATATTGGCACCACGATCACAGCTCAGCTAGCAGCCATTAATGCTAATGTCACGGCGAAACGTGCTGCTTGGGCGCACACCTTATTTAATGTGATTGGCGCGGGTTATATGCTAATTCTATTACACGTTAAAATTCAGGGCCAACCAATTTTTCTTTATTTTATAAATTTAATTACTCCGGGAAATGCTTTTGCCGGACAAAACATTGAGCGTGCGGTCGCTAACAGTCATTCCTTTTTCAATATTTTAAATTGTATAATATTTTTGCCTTTAGCTGGATTCCTAGCTTTTGTTGTAACAAAAATAGTTAGGGGAGATGTGGAGTATATTAAACACGACACTAAATATTTGGATAAGCGCATGCTTGTAACCCCGGAAATAGCTATTGGTCAGGCAAAAAAAGAAATTGTACGCTTGGCGCATTTTGCAAAGGAACAGCTGTCTCTAGGCATTGATTCTATTTTTACACACAAACATCGCGTACGGGAACAGTTGTTTGACAAGATCAAGCGTCGTGAAGAAGTGGTTAATCACTTAGAAAATGAGATTGCCACATTTATAATTCGGATAGATCAGCAGTCAATTACAGAAGAGCAATCGCGCACTACTGCGGGGTATTTACATTTGATTCATGACCTTGAGCGAATTGGTGATATTTCTGAGAACATTATGGATTTAGTTGTTTTGAAAGAGGATGAAAATCTCAAGTTCTCACAAAAGGCTTTCCAGGAGATTAAACGATTGAGCCAGTTGGTTCTCGAGGCTGTTTCCTTGGCAATTGATGCTTTTGATAAATGGGACAAGCAGACTTCTTTTAAAGCCCTGGAGGCGGAAGGCAAAGTTGATGCTGTGGAACAAGAATATCGCGATAATCATATTCAACGACTGAATAGGGGTGAGTGTAATCCCGCTTCCGGAGTCATTTTCTTAGATGTTCTAAGTAATTTAGAACGTGCTGGAGATCATGCAGAAAATGTTGCTAAGAAAATAGTTGAGATTAATACCTTTTAGGTTCTTTGCTGTGCCCTAGCAGAGATTGCTATTGCTCAAATAAAGGAGGGATTGGTGATGGGAAAAGTTGTAATTGGTTTTTTGGTTGTTATGTGTATTAGTCTACCAGTGTTTGCTGGTGTGTTACCGTTGGGGTTAGTGGGTAATGTTTCTATGAAATATGAGGATGATCAGTTAGATGCTGATCAGTCGTTAGGGACTACTATAATAAAGTTTAAAAGACCATGGAAGGTTGGTCGTATGCCCGTGACCCCTTATGTACATTATAAGGATGAATCCTATGGCGGATTTTTATTGGCTAACAAAAAACTAACTGAATCAGCCATTGGAATAAATATTGTGCCATTTGTGAATGATAAGATCAAAATTTCTTTTGACACATTTTATGAGTATGAAAACAATGCTAGCTCCGATGATGATGGATTATTGGCTTGGAAAATAGGGGTAGACTTTTAGTTGTCATATGGCATTTGATGCCTGGACACCTTATTGTTATTCAAGCTACTCTTAGATTATGCTAGAATAGCACTCTGTGCACATTAGACGTTGGTAAATATTGCTGGGGATACTTCTGCTGGTTTTTTCGGCCATGCTTTATTTTTTGCACTATGCTATTTTTCATGACGTCCATCATATTTTTATCTATTTGTTAGGTGATATTGCTTTTGTGCCGATCGAAGTATTATTGGTAACCTTGATTATTCATGAATTGCTGACTGTTCGCGAAAAGAGGGCTCGACTAGAAAAACTCAACATGGTGATTGGGGCTTTTTTTAGTGAGGTAGGGACACGGCTTTTAGTTCTTTTTTCGGATTTTGATCCTAAACTTGATCAAATAAAAAAAGATTTGCTGGTTACTAGTGACTGGACGGATGATAAATTCACTCGTGTAAGTAGGAAGCTTAGGCGTTATGATTATTCAGTTGAAATGCAGAAAGTGGATTTGGTTCATTTGCGGGACTTTTTGCAAGATAGGAGAAATTTTCTCCTTAGACTTTTAGAAAACCCCAATCTTTTTGAGCACGAAAGCTTTACAGACCTTTTATGGGCGGTTTTTCACTTGGCCGAAGAGCTAGGTGCCAGAAAAGATGTAAAAAGGATACCCGCTCCAGACTATGAGCATTTATCAAACGATATTAAGCGAGTATATGGACAGCTTGTTAACCAATGGTTAGATTACATGCAATATCTAAGGCACAATTATCCATTTTTGTTTTCCCTTGCCATGCGAACCAACCCTTTTGACGAGCGTGCTTCAGCTGAAGTAAAGTAATTATTTAGTCCTTATTTGTATCCCTTTGGAAAAATAAGAGATAAATAAGCTCTAAAATCCCCAGAGTATTTACCAGCAGGATAATAATATACCAAACACTCTGTCTATTGCGTGCAGAATACCACAGGCCAATACCTTTCCAGATAAGACTCCAGACAATAGCAACGCTTAATATGAAGAGTTGAGCAGAACTGAATTCAATTAACATATGTCACCCCCCTTTAATCGTCCTCTCGACTTACGCTCGAGACAAGTGTTACGTGACGTGTGGGGATAATTATAACATGGGTAAAGTTGAATCTCCTCTTAATTTTTGCTATGATCTAGGTTGTAAATTATGTACGAAGCGCAAGTTAAAATTACCCTCAAAAAAACCGTAGCTGACCCTCAGGGGTTGACCCTTAAGCATTCTTTGGAATCACTGGGATTTAGTGGCATAGAGAATGTGCGAATGGGGAAATTTATTGTGATAAAGCTAGCGGCTAAGGATGAGAAAAAAGCTGCGGCAGAAGCAGACGAGGCTTGCAAGAAACTCCTAGCCAATCCAATTATTGAGGATTATTCTTTTAAGGTTTTTACAATCTAATGAAATTTGGCGTTGTTGTTTTTCCAGGGTCTAACTGCGATCATGACTGCTATCATGCAATCTCTTCTGTTACCAACCAGCCAGTTGAATATATTTGGCATAAAAACACAAAACTTGATCACTTTGATTGTATTGTAATTCCTGGTGGTTTTAGCTATGGGGATTATCTCAGATGTGGGGCTATTGCCCGCTTTTCACCTATCATGGATTCGGTTATTAAATTTGCCAACCAAGGTGGATTAGTAATTGGAATCTGCAATGGATTTCAGGTCTTGCTTGAGGCGGGGCTTCTTCCCGGTGCAATGTTGCGTAATACAAATCTCCATTTTATTTGTAAGTTTGTGGAATTAAGAGTTGAAAATACGGATACCCCGTTTTCTTCCCAATATAAAAAAGGACAAATTGTGCGTATTCCCGTTGCCCATAACGAAGGCAATTATTATATTGATGATAAAGGATTAGCCGAACTCAAGAAGAATAACCAGATTGTGTTTCGTTATGTTGATAACCCCAATGGCGCCGTAGATGATATTGCTGGGATTGTGAACAAAGAGCGAAATGTACTGGGAATGATGCCGCACCCAGA
>JABMSE010000063.1 GCA_013204645.1 Candidatus Saganbacteria bacterium
ATCAACAGAATTAATTCTGTTGATTTTTTATTAGAACCGCCCCGATCCGATCGGGGCAGGTTCCGTTTTAGTATCGGCCTATTTCTGCTGAGATTTCACTAAATCTCAAATTCACGCCAAAAATTCTCTTATGGTTTTTTTCTCGAGCTTAGCACCCACCAAGGGCGAAAATTCGTGTTTTAATTCTCCCGTTCTAATTTTTGCCTCTATTTCTCTAAACCAGGCCGGGGCAAATTCTTCCTCTGCCCTTTGGCGCCAGGTTTCATATTGCTCCATAAAGCTAGCTCTGGCTGCATAATAATCAGCAAGGGTTCCTCCGCTTAAGGCAATAAAGTGGGCAATACTTCCAGCGTAGGGATGCCTGACTAACGGAATTTTACTGCAAAACAAAGACTGCAGGTCAACAACCTGTTTGCATTTTAAATACAAGTGCCTTAGGAAAGGCTTAAGCTCCCGTACCAATAATTCAGGGGGGTGAGTGCTTTCAAAAAAAGCATCAATGCTCTCATCTTCAGCACCTAGGCTAAGCGTTTTAAGGTCTTGAAAACCAAATAAGCTCAGATTATCGCTGCGCACAATTCCTCCGCCAGGAAAGCCCATCTCGGCAAACATTATGCCTTCAAAGTAACTTGAAATGTTTATTGGCTCTAATCTCTCTAAGCCAAAAGGCTGTTCGCTTTCCCCTGGGTTGTGCCAATTGATCCTGCGACGCGTAAATCCATCTTCCTCTATATAATCAAGCCTAGCACCTATATACGGGGTTTCTCCACTTTGGGAATCTTTAAAAACTATAAAAAGATCTCCCACTGGGGACAATTCTTTATTGCCTCCCCCATGACCACCACTCCCATGAATTACGCCCAATTGCTTTGCGGTGTGCGAAATAAACAAATTAGTTATTCTTTCTGCGGCAGGAGTATTAAGTGCGCGAATTTCCCTAAGATAGGCGGCTCTCCCAGCTTCAAGAGAAAGATCCTGCCTAGTGCTTTCGGGAATAACCACCTCAATTCCAGCCGATGAATAGAGCGCTCTAATTTGCTCATCCATAATTTGTTTTATCGCTTCTTTTTTAACTGAAGCTAATCCAATGTTTGGATCAACCGGAGTATTGGCAAGTACCAAATGACCCTCCACCTGATGTTTATACCTTTTTCTAGCCCCATCTACCAATATTTCTTCTTCGGCTATCCGGCCACGCTCAATTAATAAATCTCTAAGTGTCCCATAAAAATTCATAGCATTTTCATATAAAATACCAATGCGTGGCATGATTTGTCCTTGGTATTCATAGACCGCTGGCTGAACCAGCCCCATAAATGCTTGGGCAATATCCTCATCTCTTTGGCCAACACGATTATTTCCCTCAACAAATCTTCTAACCGCTACCCTTTGTTCAGCATTCATGTAATTAGGGTTCATAAAATAATTACCCCCAGGCACCAACCGAATTGTTCCATCGGAACTTATGACGGGAAATTCTAGCAATTCATATAAACCAACTGGTCTGGGAACCCCTACCTCTTCTTCTCCTAATCTTTCAAGCATTTCGCCTAGTCGTTGGGCTTGCGCAAATTCGTGTCTTAGGGAGGCCAGAAACCCACCACCAGAAAAAATCCGGCCTCGAGGCAATCCAACTGTAGCTACATCAAATTCTGCTAGTATATCAAATGGCTTTAAGGCACTTACATCTCGATTCTCATTTTCCCTTCCACTTCTCATCAAATAGGTATTAAAGGGATCGCGCTGCCCCACCCCCTTAAACACTGTCCCATTTATCCTGAGAGATCTTTCGTGACCGATGGGCTGCTCTGCCCAATCTAGCTTGGCTGTATCCCCAGGAAATCTTACCGTAAGACTAACCGGAACCTTGGCTCGTTTGCCAGATAGCACATTCCGCGCCCGCACCCATAAAATGGGTACTTGGTTGGGTCGTCGTGCAAGCTTGCCTATAATCGGAAATCCCATAGATTGAAAGCCTCCTTTACTATATCGACAAGTTTTAGGCTGAGTTTCACCTTTTCTAACAAATACTTTTATGCTATACTTTACGCTACTGTTTCATGTTATACGTTATGTGTTATTGCCTAGCCCGTAACCGCTAACACGAGCAGCACTTGTATTATGAACATAATCGTTTGTATCAAACAGGTTCCAGAAACAACAGAGGTTAAGATAAATCCTGAAACTAACACCCTCATTCGCGAGGGCGTTCCCGCCATTGTAAACCCCTTTGATGAAAATGCCGTTGAAACGGCCCTGAAGCTGCGCGAAAAGCACGGGGGAAAAGTAACGGTTATAACCATGGGCCCCCCTCAAGCCGCCGAAGCCCTAAAAACCACCATTGCGATGGGTGTAGACGATGTCATTTTGGTATCTGACCGAGCTTTCGCGGGCTCTGATACCTGGGCAACCTCATATACTCTGGCTCAAACCATTAAAAAAATTGGCGCTTTTAACCTGATCCTTTGCGGAAAACAGGCTATTGACGGCGATACTGCCCAGGTTGGGCCGGGAATCGCAGAATGGCTTAAAATCCCCCAAGTCACCTTTGCCGTTAAAATAGAAGTGGAAGGAAACAAAGCCAAGGTTGAAAGAATGCTCGAGGAAGTAAACGAAGTGGTTGAAACTCCTCTTCCCGCAGTTATCACTGTCGTTAAACAAATCAATGAACCACGCATGCCATCCCTGCGCGGTATGATGAAGGCTAAAAAAGCCCAGATTAAAACCATGAAAGCCGAAGATATCGATGCCGATCCTAAAAATCTGGGGTTGGATGGTTCCCCAACCCAGGTCGTAAAGATTTTCACCCCGCCCCCAAAGGGTGGCGGCGAAATTTTAGCGGGTGAGCCAGCGGAAATCATTGACAAACTCATCGCTAAGATCAAGGAGAGGAAGATAATTTGAAGAGAAAATGGATCCTGAGAATAAATTCTCGGATCCATATAAACTAATTCTGTAGAATTAATTCTACAGAATTAGTTTA
>JABMSE010000064.1 GCA_013204645.1 Candidatus Saganbacteria bacterium
ACTTTTACACTTACAAATTTAGAGCAAATAATGACGACAACTTCAGATGCTCTGGTTTTGGGTGGAGATCAATTAAAAATTGAACAAAGACTGTGGCTGGAAGAACACTCTTTTGAAACCCAATTAGCTGATGTTATGGGCTTATCCGTTGGTATTCCTTTTTCTGCAGTTGGAAACTACGGACAGCTTGAAACCGAGCTTTTTGAAATCCTGGCCGATTACGGAACCGGCACTTTAGAAGAAAAACTACAAAGCTTTGAAGCAGAACATCTACCCAAAAGAGATAGCAACTATGCGCAAACCCTGGGTCGCTATGGGTCAAAAGACGGCTATCTTTCCCCTGATCTAGCAGAAGCACTGCTAAGTTATGGAAGCAGTGAAACAAAAGCTTTGGCTGCTTATCAAAAAGCTCGAGAAGAAATTGGCGTATCGGTCGCTGGATCCGATCCAGAGCTAATTCTTGCTGATTTAGAAGGTTTGCGAGAGCGCTTAACCTTTGTCCATCATCTTTATGGCAAAGTTGACATCGGCCCTAATCCTGATGTCTTTGATCCACAAGTATATAGCGTCCAAGTTGCTTTAAGTGAATTAGGGCACCTTCAAGCAAGAGATATCACCGGACATTTTGGAGAAGAAACCTCTTGGGCGCTTGATAACATAGGTGCACAATCATATAGTATTAACTCAAACACCTTAGCCTACTTAATGGAACAAATTCTCTTAAAAGACCAAAGCACACTTGCGGGAGCCCTTCATAACCTACCGGCAAATGTTAATGGAGACCCAGTTCTAGCCGATCCCGGAGTATTCAGCTATCAAGTTTTTGTCGTCCAAGTTGCCCTAAGCAAGCTTGGAGCATTAGGCAAAGGAGACATCACCGGATCATTTGCCCAAGATGGACCAACCGCAACTGCTTTGGCTAGCTTGCAACTCAACCCAGAACTAATTGATGCTTTCACGGTCAGAGATTTAATGGATAAAATCGAAACAACCCCAAAAACTCCTATGGTCGCAACCAGAAACACTGGCACAAATATTAGCCCAGAACTTTTTAGTGCCTACATGCAAGCACATGGCAGCCAAAATCCAGATATGCCAATTGCACAATCTACGCTAGGAAGGGGTTTAGCGCAAAGTGGTGGAATGTCACTTTTTGGAAATTTAAGGATCCCAGGACTTGAAAACGTGAGAGGGATACCTTATTCAGAACAATTTGCAGCGCAAGCATCGCAATATGCATCCCAGCTTGAAACCCTGGTCCAAAGATTTGGCTATGCCCGGGACTTAACAGGTTTTGCAGATCTCCCTCTGGGTGGAACCCAATACTACGACTACCGTCACAAAGGCTGGGCAGCACAGGCAGGAGAAGATGCAATAGTTTCTATTCCCCGAAGAGGCAACGATGACAAAACAATAAGATATGCTCTAACTGATAATATTCACGATGGCATGGCTACCAACGGCTTTTTGGAAATTGAGTTTGTAAGACCAAATAAGTAAAGGAGCTCTCAAAGAGTGGGAGCAGCGTTCAACAGGCACGTTGCAATCCCACTCTTTAAGGGCTTCGCCCTACCCCGGTGGCCAGGTTAGTTTGCGGCCGCCTAAGAGGTGAAAATGGAGATGGTCAACGGCTTGGCCGGCGTGTTTTCCATGATTAACCACGATTCGATATCCGGTCTTATCAATTCCCTTTTCTTTTGCGATTCTGTTCATCACGGCAAATAAATCGCGCACTACATTCATAGCATCCAGATCATTAACCGTTGCCACGTGCTGTTTTGGTATAACCAAAATATGCACCGGCGCCTGCGGGTTAGTGTCATTAAAAGCTAAAACCTTATCATCTTCAAAAACAATCGATGCTGGAATCTCTTTTTTTATGATTTTACAAAATATACAGTCCATCATGCACCTCCATGAAGTTTCAAGATACAATAACCAAGATATAATAACCAAATAATAATCAATAACCAAAATTCATTAATCACTATTGCAAAGGGATTACCGTTTGGTTATTGAAATTTGAAATTTATTTGTTTCTTGTATCTTGGTTATTGGTTATTCTGGCAGTGCCTGGCACCACTTTATCAATCCGCCCCATAAATCAACGATTCAATTTTCTTCTTAACAAAAGGCGTCTTAGCCAGAATTTCCGCTGCCTCCGCCCGGCTCAAGGATGCATCAGGATCAAAATCAGATCCCACATACTCAAAGAACCCAGCATATTTACCTGCTGCAATAGCCGGGGAAGCCCAGTGACTCCTAACAACATCGGGATAAGGCTTTTCAGTGATTTTTTCCTTTACATAAAGTCCACCGAATTTTGAAAAAACCATGGCAGCTTCGGCCCGGGTGATTCTTTGATTGGGACGGAAAGTCCCATTCGGATATCCCTTCATGTAACCTTTTTCAACTGCAGTTTCAATATAGGGCGCAACCCACGAGGTAGGACGTACATCAAAAAAGAAATCGCGGCTGCTGTGATCTACTTTTGTATCCTTGGCCTTAACCAATAGGGTCGCCAGCTCCCCACGGGAAAGGACTCGCTCAGGCCGGAAGGTTTTGTCCGGATAACCACCCATTATCCCCAAGGTAGCCAGATATTCAATCGGCTTCTTGGCCCAATAGTCATCGGCAACATCACTAAAGGTTACAAGCGTAGGTTTTGGGGCAACTTCAGGAAGAACAACCCCCGAAGCAACTGCGCGATCAAAGTCAAATTCCTCTTCTTGCTTTTTAATCCCCCGATATCCAAACGAGAAAAAGTGCGTGGCATTTTGGGCTAACTCACCAAATTGATGGTAAGCATAATCAAAGGTGAATCCCCGGTAATTGATACCAACGCCAGCGGTCAAATTATTATCAACACCTATGCCAGCTTCGGAAGCCGCGGGTTTTTGGTCAAGCCCGCACCTGATGGCTAACCCAGAAAGCGGCCAGTATTCTAAACCCAAATGCCAAACCGAAGGCCAATTACTCTCGCGTATAATTTCATAATCAGTTAGAAAGCTTAACGATTGTTTGTCGTTCTCTCTTAAGGCCGATTCACCCAAAAGTTTTAATTCAGTACCTAAGCGGACTCTCATTGGAATCCCTTCAATTTCCGCTGCATCTTTCCAAAGAAAGCCTCCGCCAAAACCAGAGGGCAGGCAATTGTTAAACAGCAAACCTAATTTTGCCCAAGGCCTAGCCTCATAAAGCAATCCAAAATCAAGTTCCATTCCAGTGCCTTGGGCATCTTGCATTACACTTCCACCACCGGAAAACCCCTGCAAAAAATATTTTAAATTGGCACCCAAAGAAATATTTTTTGCTCTTCCACGCAGAAAACGACTAAGTTTTGAGCCATAGGAAAAAATAATAATGCTTGAGCTATAATCCGTGGTTCCAGTTTGGACCACGGTTTCGGTTGAACCGGATCCACTAACCTCTATGATGCCAATACTACCCAGCGAAGCGTTGACATAACCAATCCCCACCCTGCCAATTGGGGAAGTATCGGCTGCCCCCACCACTAAATAATTAACATCCATTAGCATCTGGCCACTCATGCTTAAGATATTTAAATTGGGATTAAGAACCAAGGAAGCAGGATTGGTAAAAATTGATGAGGCATCGTCTACTCCGCCAACAAAGGCACTGCCCATCCCAAGGGTGCGGGCCCCGACGCCGATCTCGCCAATGTCCACCATTGCCTCTGCGGAAAATCCTCCGCCTACGGCGGACAAAATCCAAATTCCAAACAATACCAAAATTCCGAAAAAAGTGCGCATACTAGATTTTAGCTTGTAAGGCTTAATATTTCAAGGAGAAGGCTTAGGGGAAGCCTGTATATAGTTTTCGGCAATTGCCCTCGCAAAAAAGCAAGATGAGAATTTATTGTTTTTTTTCGCTGCGGAACTCGCCCTTCACTCTCATCCGCCTGCGGCGGATTCGTCGCTCGGGCTCAAACAGTCCTCGCTGCAAAAAAACAATAAATCCTCATCTTTTCCCAGAAAACTGAGCAATTGCAGCATCCCGTAATTTACAACTATCACATACCCCACAGGGCCGTTTACCGCCTTTATAACAAGACCAGGTCATTTCCAGGGGGGCTTTTAATTTTTTTCCCAGAGCAACAATTTGAGCTTTGGTCAAATAAATTAAAGGGGTTTTTACTTTGATCTTTTTGGCTTTAGTACCAGTCTTAATTACTTTTTGAAAGGCCTTATAAAAAGAAGGCCGGCAATCGGGGTAGCCAGAAAAATCAATGGCGTTGGCGCCGATAAAAATAGTTTTAGCTCCAATCGCTTCGGCATAAGAGAGCGCAAAACTTAAGAAAATTAAATTCCTAGCTGGGACATAGGTAGAAGGGATCCCTTTTAGAATTTTTCTTTCTGGAATTTTACTTTTTTTATCCAGCAAAGAGCTGCCTTTCCAAGGAAGGCTAATTTTAATAATTTGATAAGCAACTTTGGCGCGCTTCGCTACCGCAACTGCACTTTTCAGCTCCCTCTTATGCCGCTGTCCGTAATCAAAAATTAAGGCCTGACAGCTGTAGCCTTGTTTTTTGGCAAGATAAAGAGTGGTAGTTGAATCAAGCCCACCGGAGAGGAGAACAACGGCCTTCTTCATATCCGAATGATTTGGCCGCGCTCTGCTCCTACTGACACCAAAGAAATCTTGGCCTCGGCTAGCTCAGCTAGTTTATCAAGATATTTTTTGGCATTAGCTGGAAGATCTTTATAATCTTTTATCTTGGTAGTATCCTCTTTCCAGCCGGGCATTTCTTCGTATACAGGTTTGCACTCTTCTAACTTATAAATATCGGTTGGAAAATCAACTATCTTTTTCCCTCGGAATTCGTAAGCCGTGCAAATACTAATTTTATCCAAATCATCCAAAACATCTAATTTGGTAATTGCCAGATCGGTGAGGCCGTTAATTCTGGAAGCATGACGCATAACCACTCCATCAAACCAACCGCAGCGTCGAGGACGACCGGTAGTTGCACCGTATTCCCCACCCCGCTCCCGTAATTCCTCCCCCAATTTTCCCGGTATTTCAGTTGGAAAAGGACCACTACCCACCCGGGTAACATAAGCCTTTACAACTCCAATCACAGAATCAATGGCCGTGGGGCCAATCCCTGCACCAACACAACCACCACCAGCCACTGGATTTGAAGAAGTCACAAAGGGATAGGTTCCATGATCTACATCAAGCATCGTGCCCTGGGCACCTTCGAGCAGAATATTTTTCTTTTTGGCAACCGCTTCGTTAACCAAGGCAGTTGATTCAGCAACCACATATTTCTTAATACCATGGGCATAGCCTAGATATTCATTCATGATTTCCGAAACATTTAATTTCTTCTTCATGTTGTAGAATTTATTTAGCAAAAACAGCTTTTCTTCTACATTCCATTCTAATTTTTCTCGGAAAAGTTTTTCGTCATAAAGATCAGAAATGCGGATGCCCCGGCGATTGAACTTATCAACGTAGCAAGGGCCAATCCCACGGCAAGTTGTACCAATGCGGCCGGCTTCTAGCTTTTTTTCCTGGGCCTGGTCCATATATCTATGGTAGGGAAAAATTACATGGGCCTGGGAAGAAATTTTTAAGTTTTCAACCGGAAAACCTTGAGCTTTTAGGGTTTCAATCTCCTGAATCAAGATGGCTGGATCTACCACCACTCCATTTCCAATTACACATAAAACATTGGCATAAAAAATTCCAGAAGGAATTAAATGAAGCTTAAAAGTTTTATCTTTGATGACTACGGTATGGCCAGCATTGTTACCGCCCTGATAGCGCACCACCATATCCATATCCCGGGA